>JAQWQN010000177.1 GCA_029244465.1 Pseudomonadales bacterium | reverse complement strand
AGCGTAGTTTGCCCTCATCAGTGACAGATAGTCGTTCCAGGGCAAGGGGCGCACGCGCCACATGCCGTTACACAGATCGAATTACAGCCTCAGATTTCACGGACGAAATAATCTATTTCTAGCAGCAGATCTGGCTACCGTAGGACATCCACAACTTTGTAAGTCTCGCAAGATGCTGCCATGCTGGAAAAATCTGTACATTAGGGAGTGGGTTGCCTGCTTAGTGAGCTAAAGTGTCTACAAAGGTGTCTGCCTTAATCAATCTACTACCACCTAAGTTGTTGTTTATTATCCAGTTGTCTATTTTGGCGGAAGAGGTAGGAGTCGAACCCACCAGGCACGTATTCGCACCTCAACGGCTTTGAAGGCCGCGCGCATCACCGGACACGATGCTCTTCCGCGACTGAGTATAGCAACTTATTTTGCTCTGGCTTTGCTTAGAGTTGATTACGCAGCAGTTTGCGCTGGTTCTCTTCGCGGCGTGTGAAACCTCGCGAGTCGAAGTACTCCAAAATGTCGATCGCTACGTTACGACCGATACCGGTGCTGTCGCGGAACTCACGCACTGTGAAAGGGCTCGTTTTTGCCATGGCGGCGACCTGAGTTGCGATCCGATTCAAAACGTTTGGCAGATAGAAGCGATGATCCGAAATTTGAATCAAATGTCCTCGTTTGGCGAGTTCCTTCAGTGCTTTTTGCACCTCTGGCTGGGGTTGTTGCCAGGCTTTTGCTAAGTCACCGCTAGACGGTGGCTGTGGGTCGTTGAGCGCTTTTTCTGCTCGTTGCCAGAGATTCTGCAGTTCTTGTGGGAGCGCTGCTTGATGGCTGGGTAGACCGTAAACACCGTTAACAACCTGTAATCGGTTAGCCTGAACAAGTGCCGAAAGAACTTGCTCAAGGACTGGCTTAGGGGTGTCGTCGAATGCGTCGACCTTGAGGCCCCGACTTGATGGGTTTGCCGTCAAGTGATCTGTGATCCGTTCCACAATACTTTTCGCGTACTCGCCAAGGGCACTCTTACCGATGGCGAATCCAGCAAGTGCCAGAGCACCGTGCTGACTTAGAATTTCTTCTGTTTGGTTGTCTGTTAGTTGCCACAGTTCGCGAAATTCGTCTATTGCAAATGCTTGCTTGTCCAAAAGGGCTTTGCAACAAGCGCTTGCACTGGGTTGGCTGTAGGCAGTCAGAGTGGCCAGGCGTCCAGGCGTTCTTCGCCGTTGTGAAATACGTTCTTGCGCAAAAATGACACGACCACCACCCAACGTGGTGTCTAATCCGTGGTCGCGAATGACAAGTTGGTCATCGTGGCAGACGGGCAGAGATTCGTCGCAGATCAGATCGACTAAGCGTGAATTGCCAGGTGCCATTCTTGAACCTTGGTGAAGCGCTATGTGCGCTGTGGTGTGACTTGTTGCATGGTAGACGTGTACCGGGGTCCACTGCTTGATAGCGCGTGGAAAATCTTTCAGAACGTTGAGTTCGATTGTGATTTCTCTGTACTGCGGTATCGGGTTGCTGATCAGCCAGTCGCCCCGACCAACGTTCGCCAAGTCTAGGCCAGTGATGTTTATCGCACTTCGATCGCCGCGCTTGGCGAGCTGTGTTGCTTTGTTTTGTATCCGCAGACCTCTAACGCGCACGCGCTCGCCGGAGGGAAAATGAACCAACTCTGTGCCATTTTTTATGGAACCAGAGTGGGCGGTGCCGGTAACAACGAGACCGCTTCCTTTGACGCTGAAGCTCCGGTCGATGGCTAAGCGAAAAGGTTCGCTTAAGTTGGCTCGTTCATCGTTTTCTGTTGCACGGAGGAACTCCAGTAGTTTTTGGCACGAGTCTGGCTGTTCGATTGAGGTTCGATAAATATCGGCACCGTCTAAGAACGAAGCGCTGACCAGCTTGCGGATCTCCCGCTCACAGACATCAAGGCGCTCTGGTGCGACACGATCGCACTTAGTCATCACGACGACGCCGCGTTGCACGCCAACAAGACTCAAAATCTCCAGGTGCTCCTTGCTTTGCGGCATCGGTCCGTCGTCCGCGGCGATGACAAGCAGCGCAAATTGGTCGGCTGCAACGCCGGCAACCATGTTATGGATGAACTTTTGGTGGCCGGGTACGTCGACAAATCCGATCTTGCCGTCGTCGATATAAGCGAAGCCGAGATCAATGGTGAGACCGCGCGCCTGCTCTTCTGCCAAACGATCGGTGTTCACCCCCGTCAAAGCGTTAACGAGCGAGGTTTTACCGTGGTCCACATGACCTGCAAGAGTGATGATCATGTCAGTTCTTGCAGGGTGATAATGAGATCCGCCATTGGCTCTGCGCCGCGCATGTCCAGCCAGACCCGATTTTCGGAAATCCGGCCAACAATCGGCGTAGAAAGGCCTCGGAGGCGGGTGAGAATCTTTTCCGGCGTTCGGTCTGGTGCGGTGATGGTCACCGCCATAGAGGCGATGTTTTTGTCCGGGAGAGCGCCGCTCCCGATTTGACCAGAACTTTCGCGGATTTCTGTTTGCCAAGATATGGGCAGGGCTTTTTGTACGTCGGTTGCCCGCCGTTCCAGTTCAGACTGAGTCAGCGTTAGGGTTCTTAATAGCGGTAGTGCTGATTGTAATTCGTCGGGTTGCTCGTAAAGCTTGAGCGTTTCTTCGAGCACCGCAAGAGTGATTTTGTCTGCCCGCAGCGCGCGTTTTAGGGGGTTGTTTTTCACTGCCGAGACTAAGTCTGCGCGGCCAACTATAATCCCAGCTTGAACGCCGCCAAGGAGTTTGTCGCCGCTGAAAGTAACGAGGTCGATACCTTGCTCCAATAATGCCGTCGGTGTTGGTTCTTCTGGCAACCCCCAATGGCTGAGATTGACTAACGTGCCGCTGCCGACGTCGACACAACTGGGGATGCCATATTGCTGGCCGAGATTTGCGAGTTCGGCAGAAGAGACTTCTTTGGTGAAACCGCTGACATGGTAGTTACTCGGATGTACTTTGAGCAACATGGCCGAATCTTGGACAACGGCTTCGTAATCTCGTAAATGGGTACGATTGGTGGTGCCCACTTCCAGGAGCGTGCAGCCGCTGCGAGCCATGAGTTCCGGGAGACGAAAACTGCCACCAATCTCGATGAGTTCTCCACGCGACACAGGCACCGACTGACCTAACGCAAAGGTGTTCAATACGAGGACCAAGGCCGCCGCGTTATTGTTGACCACCGTTGCCGCCTCGCAGCCGGTGATTCTCTTGAGCCGTTCTTCAATAATCGCATCGCGATCGCCGCGTTTCCCTTGGGCGAGATCAAACTCGAGATTCATCGGCCGCGTAACCAAGCTTTCAATTCGTCGCCAAAGGTCAGTACTCAGGAGAGAACGCCCTAAATTGGTATGGATAACAGTGCCAGTTAGGTTGAAAACTGTTCGGTAGGTGGTGAATTCAAGGTCGTTTCGAAGTGGTGTTGCGTAGAGCTCTGGTGTCGTCACCCAATCTGGAATGGAGCCTGGTGCCAGCTTTCTCGCGTTGGTCTGAAGCTCTCTGACAGCGTTACGCACGGCTTGATGCCCGAACTGGGCGATCATCGGCGCGATGTTGTCGTCCTTGAGGATACGTTCAACCGAAGGAAGGTCTCGAAGATCGGGCATAAGCGGTTCGGCAAAGCTACCAGTGTACCCAATCAGTGCCTGCTGAAAAACTGTCACAGGTACGATAAGCGCCGCCAAAGTAAGTCTGATAATTGATCAATCGCGCCCAAACGATTGATCGCCGATGCACGTTGCCAGAAAAGTCTCGTGTACCGACCTGTCGTCGCGGTGGCCTTCGTGGCCGTCATATCACGACTTTGGAAGCTTTCAGTTGAACGGTCGACTAACGCGTGCAGCAGTACGCCAGACGCAAGCTGGCGCGCTAAAAATGTTGCAAGACGTAATGGCAGGATCTGGTTTGGAACGTAAACATGTGCGCATCTGACATTGATTGAGGTTCCACTGAGCGCGTTACATTGCCAGCGCGCCTAACGCACGCGCAAGTCAGTTAGGGTCTGTAAGAGATCGTGTGGCTCATGCACAATGGGGGCGTAACCCTTTTTATAAAAGACATTAGGCAGAATGAAAGCCCATGATTGAGTCTACGAACCCTTCTCCCAGTTTACCGAACGTTGCCTTTCTCGGGCTAGGTGTCATGGGTTTCCCGATGGCGGGACATTTGGCGTCAGCGGGCTTCCCGGTGACCGTATACAACAGGACAGGAAAGACGGCCGATGACTGGCTTGTGCAATACCAAAATGGAGATTGTGCCGTCGCGCGGACGCCTTCGCTGGCCGTTTGTGATGCCGACATCGTCGCCATGTGTGTCGGCAATGATGATGACGTGCGTTCAGTTGTTTTTGGCGATCACGGTGCGTTAGCGGCTATGAAGGCGGGCAGCCTTTTGATCGATCACACCACGGCGTCGGAGGGGCTGGCAAAAGAACTGGCTGCGGCTTGTCACGAAAAAGAAGTTGGCTGCCTAGATGCGCCTGTGTCCGGCGGACAGGCAGGTGCTGAAAATGGCGCGCTGACCATTATGGTCGGCGGTCCGCTGGAGGCGTTCGCCCGTGGTGAACTTTTGTTCCACGTGTATGGCAAAAAACACGCACTCATGGGCGCGCACGGCGCGGGCCAGTTGACAAAAATGGTCAATCAGATTTGTATTGCGGGGGTCTTGCAGGGGCTTTCGGAAGGCATTCACTTCGCGCAGCGCGCGGGCCTTGATGTGATGGCGGTTGTAGACGTCATTGCTCAAGGGGCAGCGCAGTCCTGGCAGATGGAAAACCGAGCCGCAAGCATGAACGATGATCAATTCGAATTTGGTTTTGCTGTTGATTGGATGCGCAAGGATTTAGGTATGGCGCTTGACGCTGGCCGAGCACGCGACGCAAAGATGCCACTCACTGCGTTGATCGACCAGTTTTATGGCGATGTGCAAGCCCTGGGCGGTGGGCGCTGGGATACGTCCAGTTTGTTGCGTCGACTAACCCCGCCTGAGTCCTAACTTCGAGGTAATAAAAAAGCGGCGCGTAAGCCGCTTTTTTTCGAGGGTTGGATTCTTCTTCTAGCCTCGTTCGTCTACAGCAACAAAGTCGCGTTTGTTGTAACCCTTGTAGAGTTGGCGAGGTCGACCGATCTTATATCCGCCGCTGATCATCTCACACCAGTGTGCGATCCAACCCGGCGTTCGCCCGGTGGCGAAAATGACCGTAAAGAGCTCCACTGGAATACCAATCGCTTTCAGGATGATACCCGAATAGAAATCGACATTTGGATAAAGTCGCTTTTCAACGAAGTATTCGTCCTCGAGAGCGATTTGTTCCAGTCGTTGCGCCATTTGCAGGGTAGGGTTGTCTTCGACACCCAGTTCCGCCAGCACTTCGCGGCAAGTCTCCTGCAAAACTTTTGCCCGAGGGTCATAGTTTTTGTAAACGCGGTGACCAAAACCCATGATCCGGAATGGATCATCCTTGTCTTTGGCCTTAGCAATGTATTTATCGATGTTGTCCACGCTGCCGATCTCGTCAAGCATGTTTAAAACGGCTTCGTTGGCGCCACCATGCGATGGCCCCCAAAGTGCCGCGATTCCGGCTGCGACGGAAGCAAACGGGTTGGCACCGGTTGAACCTGCCAGACGGACTGTGGAGGTTGACGCATTTTGTTCGTGGTCGGCATGAAGCAGGAAGATCTTGTCCATTGCCTTGGCGATCGTTGGATTCACTTCGTAATCCTCACAGGGGGTCGCGAACATCATGTGCAGAAAGTTCTCAGCGTAACTGAGGTCGTTGCGCGGATAGATAAAAGGCTGTCCTTGAGAATGCTTGTAGCACATCGCAGCGATCGTCGGAATCTTGGCAATCAGACGGTGTGCAGTCACTTTTCGGTGCACCTCATCATCTATGTCCAGGGAGTCATGGTAAAACGCTGAAAGTGCCCCTACGACGCCACACATGACCGCCATGGGGTGGGCGTCAGGACGAAACCCCTGAAAAAACTGTCTGAGACTCTCGTGTACCATCGTGTGATTTTTGATGGTGGAGACGAACTCTGCTTTTTCACTGGAATTCGGAAGCTCGCCATTCAAAAGTAGATAACAGAGCTCAAGATGGTCTGAACTTGCAGCGAGTTGTTCGATGGGATAGCCGCGATGCAGGAGTATGCCCTTGTCGCCATCAATGAAGGTAATGGCGCTATCGCATGACGCCGTGGAAACGAATCCGGGGTCGTAAGTGAAATAGCCTTGACTGGTTAGCTTGCCAACGTCAATGACGTCTGGCCCTTCGGCTGCTTCGTATACGGGTAAATCTATCGGTTCGCCGCCATCAATCTGCAGCGTTGCCGACTTCGTGCCTTGATTAGCCATTTCGTCCTCCCAAGTGGTTGAAGTGTCGCTCAACCGTTTCGTGCCTCGTACTCTCTTTTAGCGCTGCCAATCCTTTGTTTACCAGATCGTTCGACAGTGCGGCCCGCGTACCGTGCACTCTTTGGCTGAACGCTTGGCAAAACCTCTGACCGAATTGCGAATTCAACCGGTGCTTTAAGTACGCTGGGATACGGGAGACTATAAAGCCTACTTATGTGTGTCAATCGGCCCAGGTTATGCAGTTATCACGAAAAGTGATCGTTGTGCTTATTCGGCCG
>JAQWQN010000134.1 GCA_029244465.1 Pseudomonadales bacterium | reverse complement strand
ATAATCTCGCATTTGCGGCGCCGGTTTGTCGAAGGTGGCACTATAGCGTCGCACCACATGCCCCTTGACCTGACTGCCGAGCCCCAACCGGAATCGTCCCGCAGTATTGGCTGCGAGTTCCCAGGCGAGTTGCGCCGAGATCATTGGGCTGCGCGGAAAAGCAACCGCGATGCCGGTACTGAACTCGAGCGTCGACGTTGCCATCGCCGCCGCGGCGATCGACATCCAAGGGGTCTGACCCGTTTCTGTAAAAAGCATCCCGGCAAAGCCCTGCTGTTCGAGATCCTGCGCGAGCGCAGCACTCTTCGCCCATTCAAGGCCACCCACCATCAAATCAAACTTCATCGTCTAGTCCTCCACGTCTTTGCTAGCCATGTTTTCCAACGGACAAGGTGCCTGTTGTTCAGCTGCTAGTCGGCTATTCTTTCGCTCAGTCTTTACTCGGGCGACGGACCCACTTACTCGTCTGCGATACATCGTCAACTGCGCCACCCGCCTTTTTCCAGCCATTAAAGCCTACTTCCAGATGCGCCACATCTGTGAAGCCCATCTCTTCAAGTGCGAGTGAGGCGTAAACAGATCGACCACCGCCCGCACAGAACACCACAATCTTTTTATTCTCTTGAAAATACTCCCGATAGTAGGGGCTCAAGGGATCCGCCCAAAATTCCAGCATGCCGCGCGCAACGTGCTCCGCGCCCGGAATCGTGCCGAGATCGACCACCTCTTGAATCTCTCGCAAGTCCACAAGCAAAGTCTCACCCGAGGCAACGCTCGACATCAGCGCTTGAAGCTCGTCGACGCTCATATTCTTGATGCGCGCCTTGAGCGCAGTCGTTTCAGCAAATACGTTCTTAATCGCCACTGTTTATCTCCCAATAGTTGGTATTCATCTCAAAACCCAGTCACCAGGCCTTCCTTGCGGTGATCTGATGCACCCACATAACCATCATTCATCCGCCGAATGAGCTGCGCACCGCCAAATGTACTCTCCATCGGATCAAAACGAACCTGGTGACCCCGTGCTTGAAGCGCCTCTAAAACTGACGGATCGAACCCGGCTTCCAGCCCGAGACTAAAATCCGGGTAGACGTGCCAGCGCGGCGCATCACTGGCCGCTTGCGGGTTTTGTTGGTGGTCAAACATACGCGTCACCATCTGTACGTGACCTTGATGCTGCATGTGTCCACCCATGACCCCAAAGCTCATCAAGGGTTGCTCATCTTGCGTCACAAAACCGGGAATGATGGTATGAAATGGTCTTTTCCCAGGCCCAACACAATTTGGATGATTGGGATCGAGCACAAATCCAGATCCTCTGTTTTGCATCGATATCCCGGTTCCAGGAATCACAATGCCAGAACCAAAGGCAAGGAAATTCGATTGGATATAGGACACCATCATTCCGTCAGCATCCGCCGTTGTCAGATAAACGGTGTCTTCACTAATGGGTAGCGACACCGGTGGCAGCGATTGCGCCCGATCGTTGATCAGTTTCGCTGCCCGCGCAAGAGAGCCCGGCGCCAGCAACGCTTCTGGCGGGAGGGTCATCGCACGCGGATCAGCAAAGTGTTCAAAGGACGCGCGCACGGCAATTTTCATTGCCTCTGTTTGCTGGTGAACCCAAGCGGCACTGTCCACCGCCGCAGGTTCGACGTGCTGCAGGATGCCAAGTGCAATTTGTGCCGCAAGGCCCTGCCCGTTCGGGGGTATTTCATGCAGACACACACCATTGTACGCCTGTTCAGTCGGTGCAACCCAAAGCGGCTCATGCGCCACGAGATCAGCAATCCGCATGGCACCACCCTGAGCACGACTGGCCGCGTCAATGGCTGCCGCCAGTTCACCCTGATAGAAGGCCTCACCTTTGCTCTGCGCTATTAAACGCAGTGTTTGCGCGAGCTCAGGACGCTTAAATCGAGCGCCGGGTGCCGGCACTGGAGAGAAGTGCGCACCCCAGTCAGGGTACGCCGTATACGTGCGCTCAAGTAGCTGCCAGTAGTAAGCACTCTTCGGACCCACAAGAAACCCGTCTTCCGCATAATGAATAGCGGATTCAAACAGACTGGCAAACGGGAGTTTGCCGTATTTATCTGACAAGCTTACCCACGCACTAACGCAGCCCGGCACGGTTACCGCGTCCCAACCCAACAAAGGCATCTTTTTCTGCCCAGAAAAACGATCGAGAGACCAGCCCATGGGAGCACAGCCAGACGCATTGAGACCGACTAACTGCTCGCCATCCCAGAGAATACAGAACGCATCACTGCCGACGCCGTTGTTGTTGGGTTCCACAACAGTCAAGGTAATGGCCGCACTCAGCGCCGCGTCTATCGCGTTGCCACCTTGGCGCAAGGCGTTGACACCGGCTTCAACAGCCAACGGCTGAGATGTCGCCACGAGATTTTCCGCGGCTACGGGGGATCGCTGCGAGGTATAGGGTTGTTCACTGTTGTACATCTTAAGCACCTGGTGTTGGCAAAACGGTGACCGGCATCTCTTTCGGTTCCAGTCCTAGGGTGATCAGGACCTTAGACATGCCCAAAAAAAGTCCAACGCCTAACGACAGCTCGACCAATTCTGCGGCCGTAAAATGATATTTTAGCTCACGGGCCAACGTATCATCCGGGGGTACAACTTTTGTAATCAGGAGATCCGTCAGCTTCAAGGCGGCAGCTTCACGGTCGCCAAACCGTTGTTCAAATCCATCTTCAACCTGGTCAACAGTCTCTTCAGTCAGTCCCGCTGCACGAGCGGAATCGAAACGCACGTTGCGTCAGTAGCCACAATCCGTGACCCGAGCATTACGCATCCGCGTCAGCTCTTTAAGTTCCGCGGGCACCTCTCCGCCCTGCCAAAATTCGGCGTAGAGATCGAAGAAACGCGCCATTATTTCAGGCGAATGCGCGGTGACCGTAGCAAAACTGGGTAATTCCCCTGGAATCGCACTGTCAATCCTGGGTTGCGTAGACATTCAGCCTCTCCCTTCAAGCGCCCAGACCTTTGTTAATCGAGCCGAGACGTCATAAAACGATGTTGCTGTGAGCAAATTAACCGCGCCACGTTCGCCAAAGTGCTTCACCAACGCAGTGACGTCCGCATCTTCAATATTGTGGTAGCCGTGCGGCATGAGGTCAGCAATTCTGACGGCACAGGCTTCCGCATCGGTCAAGCCATGGTGCTTTGGGTCTGCGCCACCGTGGACAAATTGAACTTGGGCACGGCACAGGTTAAGTATCGCCGGTGACAGCGCTGCATCGGCTTCGATCGCCTCGGTAAACGCTTGAAACTTCTCTTGCAGCTCAGGTCTGTGCCCGAGAACGCCGGTTAGATCTTCAGTCACGCCGCTAGATTGTATCCAACCCACTGATATTCCCCCTTGCCTCATATCCCCAGAGGCGTTAGAACTTAACGATGAACAGCTCTATCGGCAACTGGCTGATTCTAATCGGCACATTCTTTTTGCTTGCCGGACTCATCGCGAAGTCGGGCTTGTTTGGTTGGCTTGGGCATTTACCTGGCGATATCCACATTAAGCGTGCAGATTTTCAGCTCTACTTTCCCATCACCACTATGATCGTGATCTCAGTGGTGCTGTCTCTGGTAATCAGCTTCATACGCAAGTTCTTTGATTAAGCCGACAAGCCCCCATCAATGACCAATTCCGTCCCGGTGACATAACGCGACTCCTCACTCGCGAGGAACAACACTCCGTTGGCGATATCACTCGGATAACCAACCTCACCGGTGGGCACGCCCACCTGCGCCATCTGATCGACGTCAACCGTGTTCTCGCCAGCCTCAAAATATTCTGGATTTACTTTAGTCCATATCGGTGTATCTATAATTCCCGGATGAACCGAGTTCACACGAATTGGCCATCTTGAATTCGCACACTCTAGTGCAACACCTTTGGTGAAGAGTCTCACCCCGCCCTTTGTTGCGTTATAAGCCGACAGCGTTGCCGCACCCTTCAGCCCGGCAACCGAAGACATGTTGATGATGGATCCATAACCACTATCGATCATCCGCGGAATCGCGCTACGCACACCGAGAAACACCCCATCAAGATTGATCGCTTGTTGGCGCTGCCAGTCCGCAAGACTCAGCTCTAAAATGCTGCCACCAATGGCAATCCCCGCGTTGTTCACAAGTATGTGTAGCCCACCCCAAGTATCAACAACCCGTTCAACGACGGTCGCCCAATCTGCTTCTTGCGTGACATCCTGCTGCAGGAACATCGCGTCTCCGCCTGCGCTGACAATCGCATCAACAGTTTCCGCCCCCTTCTCCTCATCGATGTCCGTTACCGCCACCTTGGCGCCTTCTTCAGCCAACCTGACGGCACAGCCTCGACCAATCCCCGAACTGCCACCGGTAATGATGGCTACTTTGTCTTGCACACGGCTCACGCTTCCCACCCATTCTGTATATCTTTTGATAGGAGCAATGTAACACGACGTGATTGTCATTAAGATAGGAGCGCTAATCAGGGAAGCATGATCATTGCAATGATAACGACCATACTCTTTTTTGCCGCACTGCCCGCGTCGACTTGTCAGACGAAGAGGTATCGCGTGTGTTGACCGACATCCGGTCAAGCTGGAGTAACGACGGCACAGCAATCAGTGCCGCCAAAGTCCGCGCGAGGCGTGCGCCGTGATTATTATTGCCGGAGGTGGCATTGCCGGGTTGAGCATGGCGCTGACGTGTCACCAACTCGGGCTGCAATGTCGGGTCTACGAATCGGCCGAGGCGCTTCGTCCGCTTGGCGTCGGCATCAACCTGCAACCAAATGCCGTGCGCGAGTTGTACGAACTGGGTCTCGCGGACACGCTGGCCGAGATTGGCATTGAAGCTGAAGAATGGGCACTGTTCACCAAAGATGCGCAACTTGTCTGGTCAGAACCCAGGGGCGCACTTGCCGGCTACCGCTGGCCGCAGTTTTCTGTCCACCGTGGGCAACTGCAGATGGCCTTATATCGAGAGGTTGTCAAACGTCTCGGCCCGGAGTGCATCAAAACAGACGCGCGTTTGGTCAGCTATCAAAATGATGGCGAGCGCATTATTGCCTGTTTTGCCCGGTCATCCGGCCAGACGTTCACAAGCTCTGGAGACTTGTTGGTTGGTGCAGACGGCATACATTCAGCGGTGCGGGCACAAATGCACCCCAACGAAGGTGCGCCTCAGTGGCGCGGCACGATTATGTGGCGAGGAACCACGCAAGCACGCGCACCACGGACAAATAATTCTTTCATCTTAATCGGCACTCTTGATCACCGCTTTGTGTGTTATCCGATCACCAAGCCCGACGCTGGGGGGCTGACCACACTGAACTGGATCGCAGAAATCACACCCGAAAAACGCCTAGAGCCGGCCTCCTCGGATTGGAATCGTGAAGTCGCAAAAGAAGAGTTTCTACCTCATTTTTTGGATTGGCAGTTCCCATGGATCGACGTCCCAAACATAATTAGCGGCGCCCAAACCGTCTATGAATATCCGCTGGTTGACCGCGACCCCGCACCAAACTGGGTTGACGGCCGCGCGCTCTTGATCGGCGATGCCGCTCATGCCATGTACCCTGTCGGATCTAACGGCGCGAGCCAAGCGATTGTCGATACCCGCCTGCTCGGCGCTCAGCTACAACGGCACGGCGAGACTCAGGCCGCGGTGCAGCAATTCCAAGACGACGTCATTGAGGATTTGAACGCACTCGTGCTACGCAACCGTGGCAACGGACCGATCAGCATTCTTGGTGTCGTTGAAGAACGTCGGCAATCACCAGATCAAGCCATTCACGACATCATCAGTCAACAAGAGGTCGCCGCGCACATGGCGAACTACAAGCAAGCGGCAGGTTTTGCCAAAGATGCGTTAAACGCAGCCCCGTCAATTCTTGGCGAGCAAACTATCTTGTAAGCCAATCATCATCACCACAGCCGACTTTCGCTCACAGAACCAACGCGCGATCAACGCGCGATCAACGCGCGATCAACGCGCGATCGAAGGTACCGTCACTTTTTTCGTCAATCCGCGATTATCTTTGATGCTCAAATCAGCGGGCGAAATCACCCTTTGGACACCGTTTTATCCATCGTCCACTTGGCGTATGACGGTGTTATGTCCATCATGCGATGAGCAGGACATGATGCCCTGCGGTCAAGAATTTCCAACCTCAGTCGACTTGTTGAAATTCCAGCTTGGCGGGCGTCTTAGCCCCCTTGAGTTCTTGACGGGACGCAGGTGTGTCCATAGAATGCGCCGCTCTTTAGAGGTGTGCTTACGCACACACGCCTACGTCCCCTTCGTCTAGAGGCCTAGGACACCGGGTTTTCATCCCGGCAACAGGGGTTCGACTCCCCTAGGGGACGC
>JAQWQN010000133.1 GCA_029244465.1 Pseudomonadales bacterium | reverse complement strand
GTTTCTGGGTTTTCCTGGCTAGACAGCACGATCGTCGGTACGTTAGCCAGCGAAGGATGCGCCGCGTAGCGCTGCACCAGAGTCATGCCGTCGATCTCTGGCATCACTAAATCTTGCAGGATAACGGTGGGTTCAAATTTTTCAGCCGCGCCGACGGCCAACTCCGAATCCCGACAATATTCGTAAGTGAGATTTGGCTCATCAGCCAGCATACGTCGCACGGCTTCGCCAACCATGCGTTGGTCGTCAACTAGAAGTACTCTTATAGCGTGTTCATTGAGCGATTGATCAAGCATAGGTAACGCCAGTTGTTTGGCGTCCAGTATACGTCAAAGACAGCCATTTGGAGATCATCTGCGGCGTGCGAATTTGGTGGTTGTTGTGGAGGGCGATTGCAGCTTTTGGCATGCTAGGGATGATGGCGCTTTCCGGGGTTTGTACCAGGGTGGACATACCCGCGAGCGCCATTTCTAGGAGTCCGTTTGCCCCATCTCGGCCCATTCCAGTGAGCAAAATGCCGGTGCTTGCCTTGCTGCCATGGTCAGCGACGCTGCCCATGAGGGTGTCGATCGAAGGGCAAATGAAGGTACCTTGAGATCGGTTGGTATATTGAAAACGATAGGTATCGGTTAGGCGAAGGTGACTGGTGCTGTCTGAAAGATAGACACGACCAGGCCGAATCAGTGAATCTTCTGCTGCCACGCATACAGGCAATTGCGTTTGTGAGTTTAACCAATGCTCTAAGCCGGGGATAAACTCGGCGTCGATGTGCTGTGCGATTACGCACGCGGCTGTCAGTGACGGGTCTAGACCAGCGAGGAGTTTTGAGAGTTCCGCAGGCCCCCCTGATGAAGCCCCAATGGTGATGATCGGTACACGGCTGTCGGGCAGATTTAGCCCAGTTTGATCACGCAGTTTGGTTGGACTTCTAGCCGCCTTTGTTTCGACTGTTTCGACTGTTTCGTCTGACAAATGAATCAGCGTATAAATTTTCTTACGCAGCAATGAGCCGTTGTCTGAATCTCGCTTATCCCCGACGACCGGGGTCGTCGTGACGTCCAGTGCACCGCAGGATAAGGCGCCATAGACCAAGTCCATATGGCCTTTGATTGTTGAGGTCACCAGCAGGATTGGACAGGGTGTAGACGCCATGATCCGACGAGTCGCCTCGCACCCGTCCATGACCGGCATGACCAAATCCATCAAGATAAGGTCGGGCCTATTTTGCGCACAACGTTCTACGGCCTCCGCGCCATTTGAAGCCGTCCATACCACTTTAAATGTGTCATCCATTGTGACTAAACGGCAAAGTACCTGTGTTGCCATTGTTACATCGTTGACAACACCCAGTTTAATTATGCGCTTGGGCTTAATGGGCCGCTCCGATTAAATCCTCGACGGCATTTAACAAGACGCTGTCTTCGAAACCTCCCTTTGCAAGATAGTAGTTAGCGCCGGCTTCCATGCCTCTGAGCCGGTCATCGTCGCGGTCTTTATAGGAGACAATAATAATGGGGATATCTGGCCGCTGACTCTCACTGCGTATTTTTTTGACCAACTCAATACCGTTCATGCGAGGCATGTCAACGTCGCTGACAATTAGGTCATAGTTACTCAACCTCACAGCACTCCATGCTTCAAGTCCATCGACTGCAACCTCGACGTCATATCCGGCGTTTTCAAGTAGTTGGCGTTCTGCTTGTCGGACAGTAAGTGAGTCATCGACCACAAGCAGTCGTTTGCGGTCTGATTTGATGCTGACCTGATCTCGTGCGCGTCCTAGTTGGCGCCCGCCACTGATGAGGGCCTCCATGTTCCGCACTAAATCGTCAACATCAAGGATGAGGACAACCGAACCATTCTCATCAGTAGATACCGCTGCGACGTCAGGTATATCGCTGAGTCGGGGATCCAGAGGCCGGACCATCAAATCTCTCTCGCCAATAAAGTCGTCGATCTCCAGCGCATAAAAACGCCCTGTCTCTTGTATGACGATAACTGGCCGTAATTCCAGCGCTTTGGTCTCCAGTGAATCAGGCAACTCGAGAACTTTGGTGGCAGACACGAGCGCAACATTTCTGCCGTCATCCTGGAAATAGTTGTGTCCTTCGACCGTTCTAATTTGATCAGGATTGATTGCCCGTGTGAATTCGATGCGGGCTATTGGGATCGCATAAGATTCGCCTGCAATAGAAATCATCAGCACCCTCGCGACAGAACGTGTCACAGGTAACTCGATATCGAAACTGGTGCCTTCACCCAGTTTGCTTTGGACCGAAATCCGCCCGCCGGCTTCTTGAACCATGGTTCTCACAGCATCAAGTCCTACGCCGCGCCCTGAAACGTCAGTCAGCGCCTTAGCGGTTGAAAAACCAGGGAGAAACATAAATTCATAAAGTTCATCTGGCGAGAGTTGCTCTGCGTGGGCTGCTTCGATCAACTCTTTGCTAATGATGGATTTACGCAGGGCATTAGGATCGATGCCACGCCCGTTGTCTTGAACCAAGACGCGTAGTCGTCCGCTTTGATGAAAGGCTTCCAGCTTTAAAGTGGCGGGGCCTTCTTTGTTAGCAGTCTGTCGCTCGATAACGGTGTCGAGCCCGTGGTCCATTGCGTTTCGGACAAGATGATTGAGCGCACTGTCCAATTTTTCCAATATTTCTCGGTCAATAAGGGTCTGTTCGCCAGAGATTATCAACTTCCCCCGTTTTTCTAGCGATTTGTTGAGGTCGCGTATCAGGCGCGGGTATCCTTTCAAAATGGTTGAGAAATGAAGCATTCTGCTGGCGACGGCTTCCCGTGATAGTCGATTGGAAAGACTGCTGTTGCGGCGCGCGTAGGCGTCGAGTTTTTCATCCCTTTGTTGAAGCAACGACATACAATTTGACAGTTGGCCTAGCGCCTCGTCCAAGTCTCTTAGCGTGTTGCCCTGGCCGCCTTCAGCCTCGAGTCTGCGGCGCAGTCGAGTGAGCGTTTTATTCAGGCTTTTTTGCTTGATGCCTAAGTCAGACAACTCATCGATAATCAGCTCCATCCGAGCGGATTCAACTACGGCCTCGGAGGTCATTCCTGTTAATCGCTCCATGGCCTCAGCAGACATGCGTATCGATTTGTTTTGGTTTGATTTCTTTTCGTGGGTTGAGCCCGCAACTGTCGGTTGTCCTTGCGATTCGTCAGTATTTTCGCTCGGCACCGTCGTATGTGGAGCTGGAGGTTGGACGCGTGCTGTCACTGACGGTTCTGTAATGGTGCTGGTTTGGGTCCTGTCACTTGAATTGTTGTTGGCATGGCCGATTTGCGCCAGCTGTGCGACAACCGTGTCAAGACTGGCCATCGGTTCAGCAGACTGAGGTTTGTTCTGCGCGACCTTGCTTAACCAGTCTACAGCGGCGAGCAACCGATCGTAATCAGCCTCGATGAAGTGTAGATCACCTTTTTGTGCGGAAACAAATGTATCTTCAAGCGCATGAGCGACCTCGACAATAGGCGTCAAGTCGACGATACGTGCGGCGCCTTTAATGGAGTGAGCGGCGCGCATCATGGCCTCTAGCAGTGACTCAGAAGGCGCACCGGACTCAAGCTCAATTAGCCCTTCAGACAATACGGCCAACTGACTCTCGGCCTCTTCCGTAAACATTTCCAATAGGCTTAAATCAGCGATGTCCGATTCTAAAGGTTCAGAGCGGTTTTCTGCGGCGGGGGCTGATGTTGGTGAATCTTGTGCGTCATTGGAAGGCTTTGTTGCTGGGGGACGATTTTCACGAGTTTCTTTGAGGCGCGTGAGCATTTGTGCAAGCGCGGCTGCGTCAGCCGAATTAGGCGGCACAAATTTCCGCATGAGATCGGCGGCGGCTAATAGCGTGTCAATGTCTGTTGCATTGAGTGCTAATTCCGCTTTTTGAGCCGCCACAAAAATATCTTCGACAGCATGAGCCAACTGGCTAATGGCCGTTGCATCTACAATGCGAGCGGCACCTTTTAGAGAATGTGCCGCTCGCATCAGCACATTCAGGATTTCCTGGGGTTGATCACTGTCTTCTAATGCGACCAGGTGCTCCGCGAGTGCCTCCAATTGGGTGTCGGCTTCTTCCACGAACATCTCGGAGAGGCTGTCATCACCAAAATTGTCTGAGGGGCTCATTGGACAACTTGCCTGAACGCGTGTCGGACGAGTTCCATATCGAGTAAAGCGATGTCGGCGTCATCGAAGCTAAACAGATACTTGGAAAATTTCTCTGGTCCCATCGCGACGTTCGGGGGGGGCGCTTGAAAACAGTCCTCATCAATCGCGTGAATACCTTTGACTTCGTCAATGGGGAAAATCCAAATGCCTGCTGACTCTTCTATGGCCAGCATCCTAGGCCAGGCCTGCCCCTTTGAGGGTGGGTTAGGTTGGATATTTAGCATTTGTCCCAAATCGACACACAGTGAAAGCTCCCCTCTTAAATTAACCAAACCCTTAAAAGCACTATGATTGCGATGCGGAACGGGATGGCAAGGCAAGGGCAGCAGTAGCTCACGTACGCTAATAGTCGGGACGGCAAACCACTCGTTGCTGATTCTGAAAATGAGCAGGGAGCGCCTAATCGCGCCTTCCTGCTCATCAGGTCCCACGCCATCGATATTCCATTCTTCGAGATAGTTCAAGGGGGCTTTTCGTGAGAGGAATCCCCGGCCGGCTTGCTCATAAACGGGACAATTGTGGCAATGATCATATATCTTTAGCTGATCACAGCTGTGATCGCCCCATACACCCACCAGGTTTCGGCATTCTGGGTCGATTAACCTTAATTCATTCATGATCAGCTACCGAGGTGGACAGGCCGCGTCGTAATCTCGATGCCTGTTCCTGCTCACCGCTCGCGTCAAGTATCAGCGCAAGGTGAGTGCGGCTGGCTTCGTGTTGAGAGTCCAGGTAGAGGGCTTTTTGAAAAGATTTTTTTGCCTCGCTGATCCGTGTTTGGGCGGCATAAATCAGGCCAAGTTGATGGTACACCGAGACAGCGAGCGGCGCTTCAATCAACAGACTTTGCAGCAATACAATGGCTTGGCTGTAGGCACCTTGATCGGCCAGCTTTTTGGCTTTTGTCAGACCTGGGGTTCGCGGCTGCAAAACCGGATGATGGCTATTCTTTTTAGGCGTGTCGTTCTTAACGCTGCAGGGCAAATTGTTGCGGTGCTTGCTTTGTTGTGCAGTCCGAATTAGCGCGGAGTGAGTTTTTTTGACGGATGAGGGCGTACGCATCCGTGAATAGGCAAACGCGCCGGGACCACCGACGGGATAAAACTGTGTTCTAGACAGGAGCCCGGCTTCACTATGGCCGACAAATAAAATACCGTCAGGGGTCAGCATATTGCAAATACGCAGTAGTGTCTGAGTGCGTGCTTCCTGCGCCAGATAGATCATGACGTTGCGAACAAAGATGGCGTCAAACTGGATGTCTCGGATTGTCCCTGGTAGGTTCAATAGGTTGCTGTGGTGAAACGTCACCGGTTTGCGAGGTGTTTCTTTAAGGGTATATCGATCTTTTTGCATGACGTCAAAGTATGTCTTGAGCCAGGGTTTCGGCACTTCCCGTAATATCTTGGCCGGGTAGATACCCTGTTTAGCGCGTGTTATGGCTGTTGTGCTTAGGTCCACAGCATCGATTGTGAAATCTGATGTGGACAGTCCTGCCTCAAGCAAGGTTAGACTGATACTGTAGGGTTCCTCGCCGCTTGCACTGCCTAAACTGAGAATCCGCAGCCCAGACGGTTTGTTTGATTCGGTGAGCAGGTGTTGTTTGAGTAACGCAAATGGTTTTTGGTCGCGTAAATACCAGCTTTCGTGCACCAGTAAAGCCTCTATTAAGGCTCGGCGTTCGGCATCGGAGGTTTTGATTCGGTGGGCGTATTGGTCTGGATTGTTGATCTGGGTTATTTTCATCCGCCGGCTGATCAAGGCCCCGATCTGCGTGTCTGAGAGCGTTGATTCGGACAAACCTTGGGTCTTAGCAAGAGCTATTACCAGTTTTTGCAGCTCAATCACGCTCGACTCCATTGAGGTTGAGTG
>JAQWQN010000132.1 GCA_029244465.1 Pseudomonadales bacterium | reverse complement strand
CCACACTGAGGGTAACGGCCAGACGTTGAGATAGTTTTTCGATCCTCATTCACTCGACTCCGCTTGACTGATGCGAACTTGTTTGTCACGGATCAGGTAAAATTGCAAGCAAGCCATTGGAATCTTTCAACGTGGCAATGCAGTCCGACTTCGCTGCCTGTCACTGCACCCGCGCACAAAATCGCCAGCGCACGTCCAAAGGCTATCGCTCAAACCACAGTACCCAGACCGTCGACGACCCCAGATACCGTCGGTCGGCACATCACCTTTTCAAACCTGACAGCAGTCCCCCATGATCCGGGTTATAGTGCCTCACGACCTGGCATTCAATTGCCAGCAGCAATGAGGAAAGACCTCTAGGCTCGCAGCGGGTTTTTATCAAAACAGCCGACATCGCTCGCTCATCAGCTGGGCAAGGAGTAGATATGCAATTTGTTATAACTGGCGGCGCTTCCGGCGTCGGTGAAGCGTTAGTGCATCGATTGAAGGAACATGAAGTTTGGATTCTTGACCTCAATGAACCCAGCCAACTCGCCGCTTTGCATCATTACATCGCGGTGAATTTATCGGTTCAAGACTCTATCGATCAAGCCCTAGAAGCAATCCCAGAATCTATTGATGGCTTGGCTAACGTAGCCGGTATGGCGCAAGCGCCTCAGGCAGAAACCGTCATTGCAGTAAATTTCCTCGCTCTGCGTCACTTGTCAGAGGCCGTTGTGCCTCGACTTCGCGCGAATGGCCGTATCGTCAATGTCTCGTCCGTCGCTGGCCGCGACTGGTTATCAAAATACGACCGTCTGCAGCCACTGCTAGAAACCACGTCTTTTAACGAAGGCCTCACCTGGTGCAAAGAACATTACGCATCTGTCGCGCGTGACCCCTACACCTTGTCGAAACGCTTGGTCACAGCGTACACCCTTAGAAGCGCTCAAAAAGCGGTTACACATGGCTTTCGCATCAACTGCGTCAGCCCCGGACCAATCGAGACGCCACTCTACCCGCAATTTGAATCGCTAATGGGTAAAGGGCAGAGCGAGTGGATGAAAGCACAAGCAGGGCGAGCGGCCACAGCGGACGATATAGCACAGGTGGTAGACCTTTTATTGACCGGCGAATGCACTTGGTTGAATGGCGTCGACATACCCGTCGATGGCGGTTACACCGCGGGCATGGAATCAGGTTGGGTGGATTTCTCCCAGTCACCAATCGTGCAACATCGCCCTTAGCCTATCGGCGCTGCTGCCACCCAGCGGCGCAGCTTTCGATACCGACTGTTTTGCAGCGCGACTAAGTATGCGACGGCGTCGTGCCGCGCGACTCACCATCCCTTGATTTGTCTATGTCGATAAATTCGGCCCAGCTGGATGCGGTCTCGGCTATTCGTGGACGCGATAAGCCAACTGTTTATTGCTGACCGGGCCAGGGTCTACTGCACGGACACGCTGCGGCAACAGAAACCACAGCGCGATGTGGATAGCAACGCTCAGTGTTGTTACCGCGTTGGTCATATGCCGAGGTCAAGCTGATTGTAATTGTGCAGGACGGTCTCACGTGTCTCGGGCGACCAGCGCAATGATTCGCGCTCGCGAGCCATCGGTTGGTATTCGTAGGATACTTCGCTGGGAAAAGCCTGGCGCCGGGCATCGATGGCCAATTGTACGATGCGCGAGCGCCCATGGATCCGTTCATGGTTATATAGAATCGATTCCTTGCCACGGAAGTCCCATCCTTTGACCCCCTCCACAGAAGCGCGGCGGTGAAAACCAAATACATAGGTAACGCGCGGATCGTCAGAGCGATTGGGGTAGGAACAGTGCACCATCTGTCGGCTGCAAATCGCCACGTCACCGGCAGCGCATAAAAGCGGTACAGCGTCTGGCAGTTGATCTGAGCCACCGTTTTGCTGCACTAACTGTTTGATATCCGCCTTACCTTGGTCATGGCTTTGTGGAATGATCCAAAGAGCGTTCTGCGGGTTTGTGGGATAGAGCTGCGCCATGAAGTTAAAGCCATGCGTGCCAGCATCCAGCTCCGGATTATCCCAGTGGGTCAAACCATCCTGATGCCAGGAGACAGCCGCGCCATAACGCGCCGGTTTGACCCAGACTGCATCCGTGAAGGGCACAAAATCGTGACCATTGATTGCTTCTGCAACGCGCAATAGATCTGGATGGCCATACAATCTTAGATTGGCATCCATCATTTGCAGGCTTCCACTGATTTGCAGCACGACATGTTCCGGCGCCTCAGCAGGCACATCGAATTCCGTCATCTTTATCGGATAGCGGCCACCACTTGAATCGGTCGCGCCCATGGGATCGCTTAGCGGCTTGGCGAACTGGAATGTGGCGCGTTCAAAACCTTGATCGATAGCAGGTTTGCCCGCCGCGTCGACCTTCGATCCAGGACAAGTCGGCGCACGCGTCATCACCTCCTCAAAATCGTCTACTAACGCGCCCACTTCTTCAGCACTGATGACCCCTTCAAGCACGTAAAACCCAAAATGCCAGTACGCCTTCAGAATCTCCGGATGTAGCTCGCCGTTGTCAGTAAATCGAAGAGGCCCCCGATTCGGCAACGCATAAGCCTGATCTGCACCTTCGCTAAAGTAATCGCCCATAACCCATCTCCCCTTCTCAACATTCAACTACAGCAACGCCATCGAGTCTAACATCAGTGCAATTTTCACCGTAAGGCCCCTTTAGGTTAAGCTTGCAACCGGATTGAGGGAGACTTGAGACGAACGTTTTTTTGCATCACAGTCGCGGTATTGCTTCGCTGACGGCGCTCTTGTGCCTATCGGCAGCTGTTTTTGCTGCCGATACGCGCGATGACACGCTCACCATCGCGTTCGCCGCTGAAGCCACCCAAGTCGATCCCACCCGCACGACGGCAGGCGTTGACGCCTACTTTATGAGTCTTTTTTTCGAGCAACTCCTCAGCACAGCACCCGACCTCCAACGCATCAACTGGTTAGCAGAAAAATGGTCAATCATCGATACCAACAACGCGGTCAAGATCAAAGTAAAAGTGCGCGAAGGTGTGTTGTTTCACAATGGCGATGAGCTGACAACGGAAGATTTTCGGTTCGCCTACCAGCGCATGCGGGAACCTACGTCTGGTGTGTCCGTATATGTTCGCTACATCACCGATGTGGAAATCCATAATCGCTATGAGATGACACTGCACCTTAGTCAGCCCGACCCCACAGTGGTTCTCTCCAACCTTCACATCTGGGCCTTACCGAAAGCGTATTTTGAACGAGTCGGCGAAGCAGGTTTCCAAAAACACCCCATAGGCACAGGTCCTTGGAAATTCGTTTCGCGCAAACCGCGCGAGGAACTGATCATCGAACGGTTCGACGAGTACTGGAACAAGGACGTTCAACCGGGCTACAAACGCTTGGTCATTAAAATAATTCCAGAGGACACAACCAGGGTCGCTGCCTACAAAACCGGGGCGGTTGACTGGATCGATGCCGTACCGCCAGCGCAAGCCGCAGAATTTGCCACGTTACCGAATACGCGTGTTATCGACCTACCGGCACCAAACAACATGTTCTTGAACCTGAATGCGATTGACCGCGATTCGCCGTTCCGCGATCCGCGGGTGAGACTCGCTGTTGCTCACGCCGTCGACTACGACGCGATTATCAAATATGTCCTCTTCGGCAAAGGCATCCGTACCGCTCAACTGGCACCTGGCACCCTAGGTTACGATCCTGACCTTGCACCCCATCCCTACGACCCTAATAGGGCTCGAGCACTTCTGGCAGAAGCAGGCTACGCGAATGGCGTAGGCATCAATTGCTATAACCTCACAACGCCGCGTGAGCCGTATATGAAGGAGATCGGAGAGACCATTTACGCCTACTTAGCGCAGGTCGGCATCAACTGTCGGATCGTGCAGCTCGAATACGGTGCCTGGATCAATGTCGGCCGCTTCAACGCGCGGCCTTGGATGGATGGATTACAGTCCACCATGTGGGGGCAGGGACTACCTGGGGACCCGACCACAGCCTGGGGTGGTCACCTGCATAGCAACGGTGATGGATGGGGTGGTTATTCGTACCACTCAGACGCAAAACTGGATGCGCGCGTGAAAGAACTGCGAACGCTCATCAACGATGATGAGCGCGCGGTCAAGATCAAAGAGTTAGCCACGCTCAAACACAAACTGGCCGCCGGCGGCATTCCCACGTATCGACCGATCATTACATTCGCCTGGCGGGACACGGTTGACTTCAAACCCTGGCCGACCGCGTTTTGGCGCGCGATGCGCCAGATCGGACCTTGTCCATCCCGCGCCTGTACACCAACGACTTTGCCCGAATAAACCATGGCGCGTTATCTCTTTAGCAGACTCTGGCAAGGCCTTATCGCAATTCTCGGCGCGGTACTTATCGTCTTTATTGCACAACGTCTCGCCGGTGATCCATTAGCACTGTTGTTACCAATGGACGCAAGCGAAGCAGATTTCGAGGCATTGCGCGTCGAACTCGGACTTGATCAACCCCTACTTGTGCAATTTTTTCGCTTCTTGCAGTCCGTTCTCGTCGGCGATTTCGGCTACTCCTATCAATGGCAGACCCCGGCTCTTGACTTGATACTGGATCGATTGCCGGCAACCCTCGAACTCGCTGTTGCCGGCCTTCTGTTCGCCATTGTCTTAGCAATACCATTAGGCGTCTTTTCTGCCTTATACCAAGATTCTTGGGTCGATCGAGTGGCAAAGGTATTCGCCATGCTCGGTCAAGCAATCCCGAGCTTTTGGATTGGTCTGCTGTTAATTCTATTTTTCGCGGTCACGCTTAACTGGCTCCCTGCCTACGGGCGCGGTAATTTAAGTCATCTTGTCCTCCCGGCGATTGCGTTGGGTTGGTACCCAGTGGCCGCTATGACTCGGACACTTCGCTCAGCGATGCTCGACATACTACAGTCGGACTATATACGGATGGCGCGATCTGTCGGATTGAGTGAACGGGCTATAATCTGGAAGTACGCACTGCGCAATGCAGCTGTGCCACTAGCCACCATGATCGGGGTGTACTTCGCCAACATGTTGGGCGGGGCATTTGTGGTGGAAGTCGTATTTGCTTGGCCGGGAGTTGGCCGCACTGTCGTTGAGGCAGTATTTAACCGCGACTTTCCAGTCGTTCAAGCAGGCGTCATTTTATCTGCAGTTGTTTTTGTCCTGGTGAATCTTCTTGTTGACCTGAGCTATGGCTTAATTGATCCGAGGATACGTCATGGGCGCTGAAAGCATACTGAAGCAGCGAAGTATTTTTGCCTCATTACGCACATGGCTTGGCTTTGCCAGGTTTCCATACATCGCTATGACCGTTCTGGGGCTAGTGCTAGTCGCTGCCTTTTTTGGCAGTTGGATCTCTCCTCACAGCGCGAACGAAATCGATCTGGCCATGCGGCTCACTCCGCCAGCATGGCTGGACGGCGGCAGTTCGGCGCACATCTTAGGGACGGACAACCTCGGCAGAGACATCCTCTCGCGACTCATCGCTGGGGCCAGGGTTTCCGTCACGATCGCCGCTTACGCGATTATACTGAGTGGCGCCCTGGGAACATTTTTAGGTATGGCTGCGGGCTACTTTGGCGGCTGGATTGACGCCATCATCTCTCGCCTAATCGACATACAGATGTCTGTGCCATCTATACCGTTGGCTATGTTGTTTGTCGCCGTTCTCTCGCCTGGCGAAGCAATGGTGGTTTTCATCATTGTGCTGTCTTATTGGACGTGGTACGCGCGAATTGTGCGCGGCGAGGTATTAAGTCTTCGTGAGCGCGACTATATCGCACTCGCAAAAGTTGCCGGCGTTTCGACGCCGGTGATTTTCATTCGTCATCTGTGGCCTAATGTCCTGAATACCTTGTTGGTCCTCGCGACATTACAGTTTGGTAGTGTCATTGTTTTCGAAGCAGGATTGAGCTTCCTCGGCCTGGGCATCCAGCCACCCGATGTATCATGGGGTGGGATGTTGTCGGATGGTCGAAACTACATTGAAGTTGCGTGGTGGCTCATCACCATGCCGGGGTTCGCGATTATGATGGCCTGCCTTGCTTCCAACATTGTCGGCGACTGGTTGCGAGACACTTTAGATCCAAGGTTAAAGCAGTCATGAGTACGAACGTTTTAGAAGTGCAAGACCTACAGACACACCTCCACCTGCGACGAGGTGTTGTGAAAGCCGTCAATCAGGTCAGTTTTAGCATTGCCTATGGCGAAACCCTTGGCCTAATCGGCGAATCCGGTAGCGGTAAGACCATGACAGGACTGTCACTCCTAGGATTGCTGCCACGTCCTGCAGGACGCATTGTCGGGGGTTCGATTCGACTGAACGGTCGTGAACTATCGCAGTTGAATCAAGCCACTTACGCAGCCCAGATCCGTGGCAAAGAAATCGCCATGATTTCTCAAGATCCGATGACCTCTCTCAACCCGGTATTTTCAATTGGCAGCCAAGTTGCAGCCCCGATTCGACGCCACCGCCACGACACCGACCAGACTGCATTGGCACTTGCGACCGAGGAGTTGCACAGAGTTCGTGTCCCCTCACCCGCCCTGCGGATAAGTCATTTTCCACACCAGTTCTCCGGCGGTATGCGCCAACGTGTAATCGCCGCCATGGCCACTGCCTGTCGCCCAAACCTGCTCATCGCGGACGAACCAACGAGTGCCCTAGACGTGACGATCCAGGTCCAGCTAATGGACTTACTGGATCAATTGCAAGACGAAAGCGGCGCCGGATTACTCTTCATCACACACGATCTTGGTGTGGCAGCGTCGTTATGCGACCGAGTCGCCGTCATGTACGCCGGTAGCGTCGTGGAAACCGCCGCGGTCACTGACCTGTATGCCGCGCCCGCACACCCCTATACGCGCGGACTGTTAGCCTCAGTCCCAAGAATTGGCATCAAGACCGAGCGCGGGCGTCTTTTTTCGATACCCGGTACACCACCCGACCCTTTGGATCTTCCGATGGGATGCGCATTTGCACCGCGCTGTGACTTGGTCAAAGACCGTTGCCATAGGGAAAGTCCCCCTTTGATCGACAAGGGTGGGCGCGAGATCGCCTGTTTCGAGGTGCAGTAATATGCTCAACCTGCGAGCGATCAAATGTCACTTTCAAACTAACGGTCAAATCGTGCGTGCGGTCGATGGCGTAAACCTCGACATAGTCAAAGGAGAGACCTTCGCGCTAGTCGGCGAATCAGGTTGCGGCAAGTCAACCTTGGCAAAAATTATACTTGGGCTTGCCCCGATAACCGCAGGCTCAATGAGCTTTGCCGGGGAGCCTCTGATCAAATTCAACAAACGCTTTCGACGACGTGTGCAGGTTGTGTTTCAAGACCCTTACTCGTCCTTGAATCCGCGGCTAAAGGTCTCAACCATACTCAGTGAACCGATGTGGGCACACGGTTTCAAACGCGATGAGGTGACGCAACGACTTGAGCTTGTCATGGCTCTCGTCGGTCTGCAGACAAACGCAGGCAACCTCTACCCACACGAGTTTTCCGGTGGTCAACGCCAGCGTATCGCCATCGCGCGAGCATTAATGCTCGCGCCCGAACTTATCCTCTTAGATGAGCCAATCTCGGCATTGGATGTATCAATCCGCGCACAAATACTGAATCTGCTGCAGGACCTTCAGGACGAATTAAACATAACCTATCTCTTAATCGCTCACGACTTGGCCCTTGTGCAACACGCCAGTGACCGCGTTGCGGTCATGTATTTAGGTAGAATTGTTGAAACAGGTCCTACGGAAAAAATCTTCGCATCGCCCCAACACCCTTACACCCAGGCGTTAATAAGTGCCGTGCCTGAACCTGATCCGACCATAGCCCGAAACAGCAATCTGATTCGGGGAGAGGTAGCAAGTGCAATAGAACCACCGACTGGCTGTCATTTTCATCCGCGATGCCCGCACAAAATAGATCGATGTACAAAAGAAAGCCCGCCGTTAGTAGCCCGAGAGCAGGTACAGGTGAGTTGTTGGGTCATTGGCTCTGGAGACCTCAATGTGGCCAAATAACGCGGATCTGGACGCGCTTGCCGAGGAGCTACTCGAAGACTTAGACCACCGCGCGAGGCGTCGAATCTTCGCAGAGAGTCGCGGCCCGCGCACGGTCGCGCAAGCATACCAATTGCAACGTGCCTTGCGTCGCGTCCGCGAAAGACGCGGCGACAAGGTGGTTGGCTTCAAAATCGGTTATACAAGCCGAACGGTGAGACGACATACAGCCGGGGTTATGGGGTTATCGGAATCGGTACACGGGTACTTATACAATGACGAGAGCTTTAGCAATAATAGCGATGTCGATCATCGACGATTAGGTATCGAGGGCGAACTCGGTGTTCGACTGATCGATACACGCAGCAACGACTGTGCTGAGTGGCAAGTCGCATATGAACCGATAATCGAACTACACGCCATAGGGATGGATGGACCCGCGGGAGATAATCAAGGCCGACGGGGACTTGAGCTCATCGGTACAAATTGTATTCACACCGGGGTGGTGCACTGCGCTGAGACGAAAACTGGTCGTCTTGAAACAATTCCTCTTGATGCGCCCATGACGGTCTATCTCGGTGGCGAACAACTTGAACAAGTGACGTTAACAGAGCTTGAGGTCAATGGCGTCTACGGTCCGGTGGGCACGGTTTCTTGGCTACTACAAACGTTAAACGCAGAAGGCACGGGCGACTATGCGCTAGTAAGAGATGGCACGACTATCATCTGTTCGACCCCAGGCGGCTTACATCCAGTACCCCCCGCAACCCAGGTGCAGGTCGAGTTTGATGGACTTACAACCGCTTGCGTGTCAACGTCATAGCGATGAAAACACCCATACCCAAAGATCCTGAAACCGCGTTTGGCACCAATTCACCCGCCGCACACTCGCCTGTCCCTATCCGCCCGGAGGACGACCCGATTGGCGCCGCTGAACTTGGATTGTCCTCAGAAGAAGCGGCACAATTTCGCACCCAAGGATTTGTGATCAAACGAGGGCTGATTGCGCGCGAAGAATTTTCACCCTTTCTCGAGCTGTTCTGGTCGCAGCCGCCGATCTTGCAAGCCGGTGCTAAGCAAGACGACTCGACGACCTGGATTGCACCCGGAAGATTCTGGCCTAAAGAGAATCGTTGGGGTTTGGCTCGTAACTGGATGGGAGACGCCGCTTGGCCCGCCGCCAGCAAACATCGACATGGCGCGGCTATCGGTGAACGGGTCGGGCGCTTACCGCATAAGCTGACCCAGGACATCAGCAACGATGTTTGGCGTTGGCATGGCATCGGCCACGACCCTGACTTTGTCAATGCCACCTCTGCTCATCCCAACGTTATGTACATGGCAGAGGCGTTGATGGGCGGGCCCGTCAAACGTCCTCACCGTAACCGCGGGATTTATGCCATCTTCCCCCGAGATCCCAGAGGTCCAGTATCTGCTTTAGGTCCACATATGGACGCAAACATGGCGGAAATGCAGGTAGTCACTCTGCTTGAAGATGTCGAGCCTGGCGGGGGCGGTTTTACCTTTTACCCCGGTTCAGCACAAAGCCTGTATCACACATCCCAGCAGGCACTAAACTGGGTGGCGACTCCAGAATCCAAAAAAATCATGGATACCATTAAAAAAAATACTGTGCCAGTGGAGTTCACCGGCAAAGCGGGCGACGTCGTGTTCTGTCATGGGTGGATAGTGCACTCCGCGGGCGTGCACGAAGGAAAACGTATAAGACTTGCTGCAATTCAAGATCTGAACCGGTCAAGAACACGCGGTCACATGCGATGGACGGCAGCGGGTAAACAGGGTGGCCCAAGGATCAACTGCGATATGGATGGCGTCTTTCGTTTTACCACCGATGGTCCAGACAATGCTGCAGATGGTATGCGCGAAGTCACTAATCAATGGATTATGGACTCTAACGAGTTCGTAGCAGATCGTCGGGCACCAGACGAAGATATGTTTGCTGATTGGAACCTTGGCAAACATGCCGTCCAAGGCAACGTCATCGATGAAACTCCCTGGTGGGATCGCTACAAATTACCACTCTTGCCAACCGGCGATGTAGCTAGAGGGGGTGGTGGCACACCTGCCATCGCACTAGAAAATATAGCGACCTATGCTGGCGACGGTTGCTGGCACGTTAACTTACACGCAAATCTTTAGAACAACGCTAAGACCATAACCGGAGTAACCGATGTTAGTTGAGGAATCGAGCCAGAATGGCATTCGCACGGTGACCATGAACCGTCCCGAAAAACGTAATGCGATGACCGACGAGATGTTGGAACTTCTACTCCTAGCCTTCACTCGCGAACCCGCTGATGATGAACGTGTCACTGTTCTAAGAGGTGCTGGACCGTCCTTCTGTGCGGGCCGAGACATTAGCATGGGGATGAAAGTTAATATTGAGCCTGTCTTCCATGCCGTTGAAACCTACCCGCTCCCCGTGGTCTCTGTCGTGCAGGGGTTTGCCATTGCAGGCGGTTGTGAGATCGCATTGCATTGTGACTTTGTGATCGCAGAGGAGCACGCCAAGTTTGGTATGTCACTCGCACAAATTGGTATGGCACCGACTTGGTTTCTCGCAAAAAAACTGCTAGAAGTCGCGGGGCCCGTCGGGGCTCGTGAGATTCTCATGCTGGGCGACCCCTTGCCGGCTAAAAAACTACATCAGCTTGGCATGATCTCCCGGATCGCTGACCAACAAGAACTGGAGAACACCTGTGACGAGTTAGTCTCGCGACTGGCGAAAAACGCACCCCTGTCGCTACGAGCGATTAAGGCTCTTTTGTTAAAAGAAATGACTTTCCGTGACGGTATAGAACACGCTGCGGTGGATGCTTTGGTTGCGGCCACAGCGGCCAGCGAGGATGCAATTGAAGGCAGGCAAGCCCGGTTACAAAAACGCGACGCCAAGTTCCAAGGTCGTTAGCTTGCGTCCTGTTTCACGCGGACCGTTCGATCAGTGTCCATCTGACACCACAAACGTTTATAACGTCGAATTTAGGTCGAGCGTCGGGGGGCACCCACAAATCAACACCGACAACACCCGTTCTACCATCATCGTCAGCACGTACGAAGCGCACAGTCTGGCCACCCGCGAGATTGAGGACCGTCGGCGATCTACTATCGATCCAACAGCCCGCACCAAGACCATTCAACCAGCGTTTACAAATCACTTCTGGGGCATGCTCTAACAACCCTATTTCGACCCCAGCAAAACCCGATGTAACACCTCCATGAGGACGGGCATCGACATCCTTTTGCCAGGCATTACCAGCCGGAAAGTAAGTGCCTTTATTGAACGGGAATTTGTCATGCCCTGGCCAGTTCTCCTGGATCTCGGCAAGGGTGCCGAAATCTGCCGGATGGAATTGAACATTTGCGCCGGAGAGGGTGCCTTGTTTTTTTTGCAGTGCCATTCCCAACGCGTAGCGCCCCGATTCAACCCCAGCTAAGCCAGACCCAGGTATCCCGGGACAGACATGCCAATCGCCAGCAACAATACCGTGACCCGCCCCCTGCTCTGCCATTGCACGAGCAGCGACGGCAACATCCGGCACTTGCACGATTGCCATGTAGCCACAATCGCCTTTTTTCGCCAGAAGCCTGGTTTGTGTTGTTGAACGCTGCCAAGCCAGATCAGACGGACTGACCGTTTCTAGGAAAGAATCTCCTAAACGAATGTGAGTATTAGAAAGAAATCCGCCAGCCGTCAT
>JAQWQN010000131.1 GCA_029244465.1 Pseudomonadales bacterium | reverse complement strand
CTCAGCTGTTCGCACGCACGGTTGCGGCGATCGCAAACTTTGACTTATCTGTTGTGGATGCGACCGTTTTTACCGGTCAAGAAAATAAGATTTTCGACACTTATACCGTGCTCACGTCCGAGGGACTAGCGCTACCCCGCGATACAACCTTGCGTACCGAGTTGGCAAGGCGAATCGCTACCGCTGCGATTGAAATTGATCTACCGATTAAAAGTACAAGTCGCAGGCTAAACAGGCAACTACGCGAATTACCTCGACCGACTAAAGTGCAACTGAAACCCACTGGCGACGGCAAAACAACGACGCTGACCATCGTCGCAAATGATCGACCTGGTTTACTCGCCCTCATTGCGGAACTTTTTGTCGATCTCAAGTTACATCTTCGCTCTGCCCGGATAGCGACGCTCGGTGAAATAGTCGAAGATACTTTTTTAATTCAGAACGAACATTTCGAACCGGTCGATGAAGGCGAACAAACTTACACCCAGAAAGAGACCATTCGACAGCGTATCGATGCAGCCTTGAAGAGCTGAACCGATTCGTTAACAACCGGGAAACCCATTGAATCAAAACCTAGAGCGACTTCACCAGTACCCTTTCGAGCGCCTCAACGCGCTACTCGCAGACGTCACGCCAAATTCAACGCTCGATCTGATTCCACTTTCGTTAGGCGAGCCGAAGCACAGGCCACCAGATTTTGTGCTCGACTTCCTCGCCGACAAACAAACTCTTGCGACGCATTTGGCAACCTACCCCGCCACACGCGGGGTACCCGAACTTCGTGCGGCAATTGCCGACTGGCTATCAAAACGATTTGCCGCCAGGGTCGACCCTGAAACGCAGGTGCTCCCCGTCAACGGGACACGCGAAGCATTGTTCTCATTTGCCCAGGCTGTTCTCTCCAATAGTCCAAATGTAAATCACACCGACCCCGGCAACGCGTCGGGACGCACTTCATTGCCATTCGTACTAACACCAAATCCATTTTATCAAATCTATGAAGGCGCAGCGATCTTAGGCGGCGCCAAGCCACGCTACATCAACAACGAACCAACGCAGGGCTATCAACAAGATTTCAGTCAAATGCAATCAGATGATTGGGCGGCAACACAACTTGTCTATATCTGTTCGCCAGGAAATCCGACCGGACAGGTCATGCCAGAAGCGCAGATGATCAAGCTCATTGAACTCAGTCTCGAATATAACTTTATCATTGCGTCAGATGAGTGTTATTCGGAAATCTATTTCGACGATCGACAGCCACCAAACAGTTTATTGGCGGTTAGCCAGGCTATGGGCAATATCGATTATAAAAATTGCGTCATCTTTCACAGCCTTTCTAAGCGGTCTAACCTGCCTGGACTGAGAAGTGGGTTTGTTGCTGGTGACGCACAGGTCCTTGAAAACTACCTGCTGTATCGAACCTACCATGGCTGTGCCATGAGTGCCCATCATCAATACGCATCCGCGCTGGCATGGCAAGATGAAATACACGTCGAACAAAACCGAGACCTCTATCGCCAAAAGTTCGCAATCGTCGAAGACATTCTGCGCAAACATTTTGCAGTTCACACACCTCAAGGTGGTTTTTATCACTGGCTACCTGTTGGCGAAGACGATGCACTTTTTGCTCGAGATCTTATGCAAGACCAACATGTCAAAGTCGTGCCCGGTCAATTTCTTGGACGCGATAGCGGCGCCGGAAACCCTGGCACCGGACACATTCGTGTAGCGTGGGTTTCGGAGCTTGCCCGGTGCCAAGAAGCTGCCGAACGCTTACTCGAATTCGCCAAAACCAGATAGGTCAGATCAAACCGAGACTGTTAGACTACGCGCCCGAATTTAACTGAGCGTATGAAATGGCTGACGTTTTTGCTTTTGGCATTGGTATGAGCCAAACAGATTCCCAGGGCAATCCACTAGATTGCTATTTCCCGAGCCCCTGTCTCAATCCAACGCCGGCAGTGGTTGCCGCAATCGCATCGCTACCAACAGGGACATCGGCGGTCTCGCCGCAAGAGATTAGCTACCTCATCGACGATCATGCCCTCGCACCGGCAGCAATGCTCGAAGCAGATCAGCCACTACAGGTGGTGAAGCTGGCTGAGGATAGTGCGATCGCTTCAACACCAGAGGCGTATCTCAAACTAAATCTTTTATCCCATCGAATGACTCTGCCAAACACGTTAAACCTCGACGGTATATTCGCGCACCTGCCTAATCTCGCCTGGACCACACGCGGCGCAATTCGCAGCGAAGAACTAGAGCAACAAATCCTCAATGCTCGCCTCAAGGGTGAACACCTGGAAGTTATGAGTGTCGACAAATTTCCCAAAATGGTGAATTACGTGATGCCTAGTGGCGTCCGTATCGCCGACGCTTCGCGCATTCGTTTAGGGGCTTACCTGGGCGACGGCACCACTGTCATGCACGAAGGGTTCGTTAATTTCAATGCAGGCGCCTTAGGCCCCAATATGGTTGAGGGAAGAATCTCTCAAGGCGTAACGATAGATGCAGGCACCGATCTCGGGGGCAGTGCATCTACTATGGGCACACTCTCTGGCGGAGGCGAAATCACAATTACTCTCGGCAAAAACTGCCTTGTTGGCGCGAACGCAGGAACCGGTATTCCACTGGGCGACCGCTGTACAATAGAAGCCGGTCTCTACATCACCGCTGGCACAGTCGTTACGATCGTTGACGAAACCGGGACCGAGGTGCGGAAAGCCAAAGCACGAGAACTTGCCGGTAACTCTGACATGCTATTTATCCGCAACAGTCAAAATGGCCAGGTTATGTGCCGCACAAACCGTCGTGCTATCGAACTCAACGACACGCTGCACGCCCACAACTGAGATTTGTGAGAACGATTTGGAACTAACCGACCGCGTACTCGATCTAACCTGCGCTTTAATACGCGCTCCCTCCGTCACGCCTGCGGACGAAGGTTGTCAGCAGCTCATCGCGGATCGCTTGGCTGCAATTGGATTTAGCAATGAGTTCGTAAATGCCGCCGACGTAACAAATCTCTGGGCGACCCGTAGCTTCGGTAACGGTGACGGACCACATTTGCTCTTTGCCGGTCACACCGATGTCGTGCCAACAGGTCCGGTTGAGCAATGGAGTTCCGACCCGTTTGAGCCGACAATCTCAGACGGAAAGTTGCGCGGGCGCGGCGCCGCAGACATGAAAAGCAGTTTGGCGGCGATGGTTGTTGCAATGGAAGAGTTGATTGCTGCGCAAGATATGGTTACCGCCGTAGGAACAGGCAACCGCGCCGAACAACGCAACGGCACCATCAGTTTTCTGATCACAAGCGACGAGGAAGGACCCGCAACTCAAGGGACTAGGCACGTTATCGATGTTCTCAGCGAACGCGGCATCGTCCCAAACTATTGTATTGTCGGTGAGCCAAGTTCGACCCATCAGGTGGGCGACGTGGTTCGATGTGGTCGTCGCGGCTCTCTAAACTGCTGTTTGCGCATTAGAGGGATACAATGTCATGTTGCCTATCCAGAGGATGTTGTTAACCCCATCCATACAGCGATGCCCGCCCTAGCTGAACTTGCGACAACATCGTGGGACCACGGCAACGCGTATTATCCACCGACAAGTTTCCAAATATCCAACATCCACGCCGGGACGGGGGCAACCAATGTGGTGCCAGGTGAGACCGAAGTCCTCTTTAACTTTCGTTTTAATACCGAACAAACTGAAGCAAGCCTGAGGGCAAAAACGCACGCTATTCTTGAACAACACGAGACAGAATTCGACATCGAATGGACGCTCTCCGGTCCACCGTTCTTAACCGAACAGGGCGCGCTGACCGAAGCCGTTACGCAAGCGATCCAAGAGGTCACAAAGCAAACGACCGAACTCTCCACCGCTGGCGGCACATCCGATGGCCGATTTATATCGCACTGGAATCGCCCAGGCTCCAATCGCGTTGAAGTTGTGGAAGTCGGTCCGACCAATGCCACGATCCACAAAATCGATGAGCATGTTAGCATCGACGAACTCAGCCCGCTGACTCAAATCTACCAACAAATCGCACAGCGCCTACTCAGTCTGTGAAACGTTACATCACGGCAGGCATGGCAGTTTTCTTCGCCTCTATCCTTATCTTTGCACCCGCCAGCCTAGTCACACGTCTTGTCCCGCCCACCACACAGCTGGCACTCCTTGAACCACGAGGCTCAATTTGGAACGGAACAGGGTCAGTTGTGGCTTCAGGCCAGCAGCTGGGGCAACTGATTTGGCAAGTCGACGTGCTCTCCCTCTTTACCCTTGCACCGCGAGTGCAGTGGAATCTGGTCCAGCCTTTACTCGAAATTCACGTCACGACGATTGGGATCAACGAAGTAACTTTCGCCGTAAATGGCAACGCCGACTTGGCACTACTGGCACCCCTCCTCCATCAATATGATCTCTTCATTCCAGGCTCCGTGACTCTGATAGATATCACCGGCGTTTTTGACGTCCCTGAGGAAACAGTGAATGAATTGGCAGGTACAGTGAACTGGAGTGGTGGTCAGGTTCGCTACGTTCTTTCCGGACAACTTTCAGAAAGTACCCTGCCGGAAATGAATGCTGATTTATCAGATCCTTTACAAGCCACAGTCACCACACCCGAAGAGCCAATCCATCTATTAGAAGCCGAATTGACCGCGACCGGCTTCATTAAGATCGGCATGACCAAAATGTTGACCAAAATGCTGCACAGGCCATGGCCAGGCAGTGACCCAGATCACGCTATCGTCTTGGTTGTAGAGGAACAGATTCTTTAGAATCAATAAGTTAGAACCAGTTCCTATTTTAGGTTTGTGCTGCTTGAGCAGCGACTGCATACTACCGATCTAAATAGCACTAAACTACAATGAGAGAACATAATCAGCTATTCAGAACGCTGTTGCGTGCAAAGAAGCGCGTCAAAAATAAGGCGCCTAACGAGTTCCAGCGGTTTCAACGACGCCAAAAAGTGAAGGACAATATTCGTTGCTAGAGACATTTCTGCAAAAAGGGGCAGAACCACTTAAATGGTTACTCGTCGTAGGCATCGCCTACACGTTGGCAATGACGATTTGGGTTTTTTTTGCTACACCCATAGTAGCAACGACCAGCACACCAAGCGAAACTTTACAATCGCAAGCAACCACACGCCCAGCGGCGAGTGTTAACTGGATCCTGAACAAAAACCTGTTCGGCCGTGCCGGTGAGGTCGCGTCAATCCAATCGTCAAATGAAGTAGCCGTCCAGACCCGTCTGCCACTAGAACTGCAAAGCGTGTTCGTTTCTAACGATGCGGAGCGATCATCTGCCATCGTCGCACAGAAAGGTAAACCAGGGCTTGTCTATCGACTTGGCGAGAAAGTCCCCGGGAACGCCGAGGTTGTCGCCATCGACCATGACCAAATAATTTTGCGCCGGGCCGGCGTTCGCGAATCTTTGTCGTTCCCGCATTCTAAAACTAATAAAGTATCTGCCATCCCCTCTGCAAACGAAAAATCCACCGCCAGCAACCCAGCTATTTCCAATAGGCCAACGCCCCGCGTCCAGAAAAAAGCGAGCAAACAAACCAGTCCCGCTGATTCCGTAAGCGGGTACCGCGAGAAGTTTACTGAAGATGCCAAAGGCGCGTTACAGGAACTCGGTATCGAGGTCGCCGATAGTGGTGGCTATCGCGTTGGCGATATAAATAAAACACCCGCTCTCCGTCAAACAGGCCTACAGTCTGGTGACGTCATTTTATCGATCAATGGCCGGAACGTGGGCGATTTAAAGCAAGACCAATTAGAACTCGATAATATACTGGCGCAGGGTAGCGCCCGTATCGAAATTCGTCGCGGCCAGCGGCGTTTTTTCATCACGGCAACGCTACCAGGCGAACTCTAGAAGAAGGTTATGACGTACCAAAACAAAATAATACCAACAGAAAAGCACAATCACGGTCTCGTCGGTAGATTCGCTATTGTCGTATTTTCACTTTTGAGCCTGTGTGCGACAGCGCAAAGCGCCACTGGCGATGAGCAAACGTGGCGCATGACCGCCAAGGGAGCAGATATTAATGAGTTTGTTGCCCAGGTCGCCAATATCACGGGCAAGACCTTCGTCATTGATCCGCGCTTAAAAGGTGAAGTCACCGTCATCTCGGAATCTCCGATGGACAAAGATGGTGTCTATGCCCTCTTTCTAAGCGTCCTGAGGTTGCACAATTTCACGGCGGTGCCCTCTGGAGACGTCATTAGAATACAACAGAACGCTACAGGTAAGCAGACACCAGGTACCCCCGGTGAACTTTCAGCGGTCGCGCCGGAAGAACTCGTAACCAGGGTTATCGCCGCTCAAAATGTGGACTCAGCGGAGTTGGTAAAAATTTTACGGCCACTCATACCACAATACGGGCATATCGCCTCAGTCGCCCAACCGAATGTGGTAATTATTAGCGATCATGCTGACAACATCATTCGTTTGAAGAATCTCATCGCTAACATTGATGTATCAGACGAAGAAGAGGTCATCATGCTTCCGCTCAAGGAAGCTTGGGTGGGTACTGTTGTTACCATTCTCGAAAAAGTAGCCCCCGACCAAATCGGTAGCAATGCCCAAGGCCCGCAACGCGTTCAAATTATCGCCAATGAACGGAATAACTCGCTGGTACTAAGAGGCAAGCCACGGCCAATAGCAGAGGTTCTGAAGATCGTTGACAAGCTTGATCAACCGGCGACAACAACGGACGCAACCCAGGTAATTCCACTTAGCCATGCCGACGCGACAGCGGTTGCCAACATACTCAATGGCATACTCAGCGGTCGTCCACAGGGGGAGGATGCACCGCAGCAAGAAGCGACCATTCAGGCCGACGAATCTCTCAACGCAGTTGTTGCGCGCGCAGACCCAGGGACGATGTCAGAAATTTTGCAGATCATTGAGAAACTCGACATACGTAAAGCGCAGGTTCTCATCGAAGCCGCTATCGTTGAAATCACGATCGATGACTCCTCAGAGCTTGGTTTCGAGTTTGCTGCCGCCGACGCCAGCGGCGAAACCGTGCCCTTCATTTCGACGACTTTGGAAGGCGTGATCTCCAGCCTATTTAGCAACCTGGTCTCTGAAGACGGCCAGAGCGTTAATGTCCTTTCCGGCTTGGCAAATGTCTCAAGCCCCACCCTTGCGGCCGCCAAAATTGATGCTGATGCAATTTCCTTCGGTGGCGTGGTCACTGCGCTTGCCACGCATTCCAATGCCAACCTCCTCTCCACACCAAGTATTTTGACCCTCGACAATGAAGAGGCGCATATCTTAGTTGGTCGTGAGGTCCCATTCCGCACTGGTTCTTTTACCACGACTGGAGACGGCACGAGCAATCCGTTTACAACCGTACAGAGGGAAGACGTGGGCGTGGAGCTAACCGTCACTCCCCACGTTCATGACGGGGATTCCGTGCGCCTCGAAATCGCACAACAGATCACCAACGTCTTGAACACACCAGTTGGCGGATCCGGCTTTGCAGACGTCGTGACCTCCAAGCGTACGATCGAAACCAAGATATTGGCAGAAGATAGACAAACGATTGTCCTTGGCGGTCTCATTCAAGATGACCTTACTGATTCAGATTCAAGAGTTCCTCTGCTTGGCGATATTCCAGTTCTCGGTAACTTGTTCAAATCACGCTCAAAAAAGAGCGCAAAAACTAATCTTTTAGTATTCCTGCGACCAACAGTTATACGCAGCCGAGAAGATGCTGGTCAGGTTACTAAAGACAAATACAACCAAATTTGGGAAGTAGAAATCAACAGTAGCAATCACGAGCAATTAGACGTCTTGTTCTCAGGAGAACGACAAGAATAATCTGAGGTGCGCAAAACCATTGCCTCAGCCAGTCACCAAATCGCTTGCAACATCGCTCAAACCGTCGACTAGCAGCGCTGTCGCTCAATGAAGCGCATTTTGTACCAGGTCTGTCGCTCCTTCGTGAGACTGATTGCTAGGCCAAGCGCTTCCGATATCGACCCTGTAGGAGAAGACGCGGAACCTGTTTATGTCCTCCAGCAACGATCTCTATCTGATCTCATCATTCTTGACCTTGTCTGCGCCGCACACGGCCTCAAACCACCTCTATCCAGCATCAACAAGCCTGGTATAGAAGAAAAGAGTCGTTTTTTTCCGCTAATGCGGGCGGCTTCTGGGCGGGTCACGATGCAAACCATTTCGCCACGACTGAGCCGCCTCATTACGACGAACGAGGCGTTCAAAGCGAGCTGTCATCTGATACCCGTGTCCGTGTTCTGGGGGCGCGCTTTGGTCGGGGAAGGCTCCTGGTTGAAGATCCTCACCTCCGAAAACTGGGCTGCATCAGGTCGCCTAAAGAGGATCCTTAATCTCTTCATAAATCGCCGCAACATAGTTGTGCAGTTTGGGCGTCCATTGAGTCTTGCCGAGGCCGCCAGCGCTAACGACCCGACCATCGCACTACGTCGAACAGCCAGGTACTTAAGAGTGCGGCTACGTCGTCAACGCGTGCGAACGTTGGGACCGGATTTCTCGCACCGACGAAACTTGATGGCACAAGTCATCCAAAGCCGGCAAGTGCAAGCGGTTATTGAGCAAAGCTCGTCTGAAAAAGAACGGCGCACTTTAGAACGACTTGCGAACGAACACGCACGAACAATTGCATCAGACATGTCCCACCCAACCGTACGCGTGTTATCTCGCCTATTAACTTGGTTTTGGAATCGTATTTACGAACGCGTCGAAATTGAAGGCCTCGACCGAATAGACGAACTGGCATTGACCCATACCCTCGTCTACGCACCTTCGCACCGAAGTCACTTAGACTACTTGTTACTTAGCTACCTACTTTACTACAAAAACTTTATGATTCCGCATATCGCGGCCGGGGACAATTTAAATCTTCCGGTCCTGGGTGGGATTCTACGCCGTGGCGGCGCATTTTTTATGCGCCGTTCTTTTCGTGACGACCCGTTGTATGCGGCCATCTTCGAGGAGTACCTCTATCAGGTCTATCGTCGCGGGCACTCTGTTGAGTTTTTTCCAGAGGGTGGTCGAAGCCGGACAGGACGACTTCTTCCTGCTAGATACGGTCTTCTAAAAATGACCCTTTCCGCGCAAAGTCGAGTATTGAACCGCCCTCTCGCGATCATTCCCGTCTATTTTAGCTACGAAAAACTGGTCGAGGCAGCCAGCTATTTATCTGAGTTGCGCGGTACTTCAAAACGCCGAGAATCGTTGGGCGATGTGTTTCGAAACCTTCGCCTCATCCAGCAGAATTTTGGCACTGTCAGGGTCAATCTAGGCGTTCCTTTAGAGCTTGATCAGTGGCAGACGGACCATCAACACCTTTCGCTCGACGAACAATCCGTTATTTTAGGTCGAGAAATTAGCGTCCGAACTAACGATGCTGCACACGTCAATGCGATCAATCTAGTCTCGCTGGTCACCCTTTCAACGCCGCGATTTGCCATCGAGGAAGCACTTTTGATCAGCCAAATTGAGATCTACCAAAATATTATCGACCAACTTTGGAAAAACGACGCCACCGTTTGTGCTGATAGTGCTGGCGACATCATCGCTCGCACACAGGAAATCGGTTTGTTGGATCGCGAAGAGCACGATTACGGCGCCGTGCTTACGCACGAACCGGCGACTGCGATTCTGATGACGTGGTATCGCAATAACGTGGTGCACCTTTTAGCGTTTCCTTCCTTGATCGCCTGCCTGGTCGTACGACGACGACGCGACCTATCTCGTTCACAACTTGAAACCATGTTGGCGACCGTCTTCCCCTACATCGCCGTCGAACTTTCATGCAAAACTGACTTTAATACCACCCAATGCTTAGATCTGCTTGCGTCCTCGGGCCTCATCGCACTGACACCGGATCGACTCGCGCCACCAATCCAGGGCAGTAAACAACACCTACAACTCACGCTACTCGCTAATCTTGTCATGCCGACCCTCGAGCGCATGTACATCGTTATTAGCCAAATGAGCGCATACGACTTAAATCGAGACACATTGGAGCCACACGTCCAGCAACTCGCACAAAAAATATCGCGTCTCTACGGCATCAACGCACCAGAATTCAGCGACAGACGCCTGTTCGATGCCTTCATCGACGCGTTGCTCGCAGACAAAGTAATCACGACCGACGACACAGGTATCCTGCACGGGCAACCACAGCTGTACGATGTCCTTCGTGCAGCCAATTTCGTCATAGAACCGCAGATCCGTCTAGGTGTGCAATCCCATAGTCTTGTTAACGGTAGACATCAAACCTGACCGTTCTCCCTTTCAAGGAAAAATTCGGCTTACCAATTTGTGGGTCCCTTAATCGTCTTTTTAAGACAACCCGGTCGAGCGCACAGCCTCGTGCAAGTTCTATCAAATTCGTAACACCCGCTTCAGAAAAGGGCTCACTGACATCTAAAGCTCTGAGATGCTGCATTCCTCGATTCGGAAGCGCCTTCTTGTTTCTCATTGGGAACATCGGATCGAGATAGACCACCTCGTAAGCAGAGGTGATTGCCTTTGACAGTTCTTCAGGACCATCACCCAATCTTATGTCAGCACGAATACCTAAACGGTCAGCAAATTCCCGCAACAGGACAAATGCGATCGGATTCTGTTCCACCAAGGTCACGTCTGCGTGTCTCGCCAGTGCCAAGCCATCAACGCCAAACCCCGCAAACATGTCCAACACGCGAAACTCCGCACCAATAACCCCTGCAGCACGACACAGGAAGCTTGTGCTTTTTGCATGCCGGGCCACGTCTTCAGCCTTCAGACAAAAGCCACCGCTAAAGCGCCTGTCAACCAGTTCGAGCCGATCTCCATTAAGTCTGAGGTACGGCGACCCCTCAATTTCGGCCAGTGGCTCTTCTGCGTGTGAAGCAGCTACAGGCTCAAGCAAATGGACGCAATCGGGCCACCATGCTAATTGACTAAGGTCTCTCCCCGGAGGATGTAACAAACGAATCAAAGGGGTATATCTACATCCACGTTAACGCGCGCTCGGCTAGGATTGGAGACCGCGAGGCTATCAAACACGCGGAGTGCTTGGGCTTCACCCTTACGGTTCGCAAGAGTCGGCCGCTGAGGTTGGTTAGGCGCATCGAAACCTCTGAGTGCCTTTCAATTTGGCCGACAGAACCGCTGTTAACACACTCGTCACTTTTACGTGGCGCAGGTCGGTCGCAAGACTGCGTGCTGCCTCGTCGTAGAACCAATCGTTGCGCATTGCGACCAGCCTCATATCTCTTAGAGTATTGCAGGGGAAATGTAACTTTCTTGAATTTCTCAGCTGGAGTATAGCTCGCGTCCCCCGTTTGGCGAATACACCCCACCTAGCCCGCTTTATAGTCGATTGTGCGGCTGCATCGGTCTATTTGATTCTGTCTGATGTTTTAACCCAGGGCGAATCACCACTGAAATAAACCGGCAACGCCGCTTCGGG
>JAQWQN010000128.1 GCA_029244465.1 Pseudomonadales bacterium | reverse complement strand
CGCGTGCGGTTTACGACCCAGACAACGAGGAAATACGATGCTAAAGAGATTCACTCTCTCGTGAATCCTGTGTACTTTGCCGACACCCGCCGTGCAGTGATGGACGCCGCCTTGGTCATGGCCGCACGAGAGGTGGATTATGTCATTGAGCGAACTGGCACAGGCTGGACACTATTAGTTGCGGAAGAAGACCTCGCCCGAGCAAGCACCGAGTTACAAACGTACTGGCGCGAGAACGCACCACCGACGGTGACACCCCGAGATGTCGAAATCGTGGATTCTGGCTGGTTCGGCGTACTCGGTTACCTTGCTATTATTTGGTCGATCCCTGCGATTCAGTCGTGGACCAACATTAACCTAAGCGAAGCGGGGCATCTGCATGCCGAAGCCGTTCGCTCAGGTCAGATCTGGCGGGCTATTACCGCCCTGACTCTACACGGCGATTTGGGACACATATTTTCTAACTCCCTATTTGGAGCCTTGTTTGGCCTCTTCGTTGGCCGTCATCTCGGTTCTGGATTGGGTTGGCTTTTGGTTCTTGGCTGCGGAGCAATCGCAAACCTTACCAACGCCTGGATCCAACCAGATGCTTTTCGTGCAGTGGGGGCCTCAACAGCAACGTTTGCTGCGCTCGGTTTGGTCCCCGCATTCGCTTGGCGACGAGGTTACTTTCGCGGTAATGGTCTGAAACGCGGCTTCGCGCCGATCTTCGCTGCCATCTGTATATTGTCCTATACCGGTTTTGGCAGCGAACGCGTGGACGTTGGCGGACATGTTTTTGGCTTTACCTACGGGATCATCGCTGGACTTTTATTTGCCGAAATCAACCTCAAAGCACGATCTCTCGGGGACCAACAACGCGCTGGAATCATGGCAGTAATCGTAGTCTCAACTGCATGGTTGGTTGCGATCTAGTCACACTGAAGACGTTCACAAACAAGCTTGACCACCGCCCCAGGGGCCTCAAGCGGCAGCATGTGACCGGCGTCAAGCTGCGACAATTCACAGTTCGGAAAAACCTTCGCAATGTGTTGGTAGAACTCGTACGGGAAGTGTCCGTGTTTGGCGTGCACGAGATCAACTGGAATAGTGACCACGGGGGCATAGTCAAACAATCCCAAGGATCCAGTCGAGGCAAAAATGTGCGCCTCGACTGTTGGATGACACTTCAGTTCGACCTGCCCATCGTCTCGTTCGCGCATACCCTCATCAAGATAAAGCGCAAAGGCACGGTCATCCCAAGGAGCGAACAGCGGTTTGGCCCGCCACCCCGCATCAGCGGCTTCCCGAGACTCCCAGACGTACTTACGTTTCAGTGTTTGCTCGACCAATCCTTCGCGCATGGATGGCGCAGTTTGCCACTCGATCCCCATTTGCTCAGCGAGCGCTTCTGTTGGGTGAATCGGCGGATCCAACATCATAAGCCGACGCATCAGACCCGGCGATTTTGCTTCAGCACCAGCGAGCACAATGCCACCAAACGAGCTACCTATTGCCAGCGCTATTTGATCTTGTTGCGTTTGCTTAAGAATCAATTCCGTCACGCGAAGGATGTCCCGTACAAGAACATCCCAGCCGTAATCATCCGGGACCGTAAGATGTTGGCTATCACCGTGCCCTCGAGCATCGATCGCAATAACGTGATAACGATCAGTTAACTCGGTCGCGACAAGCGCCCATAGCGCAGCACACATACCGTTGGCGTGCTGCAGGAGAGCAATCTCACCACTGCCGCCAAAGTCCCACCCACTAATTTCAATCTGACCACCAGATTGTCCTGCGTTCATGATCTGCCATGTCCGACGCTGGGCTATCTCATCCAATTTCATGCTTTTCCTTCACAACTTCGTGTGCCCACTCACACCGTCACATCGTGACCATGCCAAGAGCTCGGTATTATTCGTCGACCTGTTTTTATTCAGCAACCACTCGCCCTCCCAACCACCAAAGTTGGGTGGTTCAGTCACCCTTACCCAGGCTAACAGCAACGGCACAAGCCATGCCGAATTAACAGCCGAGACAGAGAGGCAAGACTGCAGCGGCCAGTTTATGGCAACGTCCAAGTCAGCTAAACCTCTACTGTAACGACGCCACATGGTCGATGCCAGGACACCGGTTTGCCTCCTGTTGAAAAACCACTGCCATGCACCGCTCAATCCCTACCATAACGGGCTTTTTCAGGAGTCTGTACAAGCGATTTTGACTGCCAAAATAGCTTGAGCCTCGTTCACTTTTGGTTCAGCTTACTTTTAGTACTGTGCTATCTCGTGACATCCAGGCAATAAAAGTAGTGGGGAACGCTCATGCACATACCATCTAGCTATTGTACGTATTCGCCAACATCCCGCCTGCTGCTGCTGCTCGGGATGTTTTTACTGACGCCGCTCGCCACAGCCCAAGAGTCATCTACCATGGGGGCCGAAGTGGTTGTGGTTGAACCTGCCCCTCTGCTCACTACGGACGAACTCAACAAACTCGTTGCGCCAGTTGCTTTGTATCCCGATGATTTACTCGCGATTGTCTTACCGGCTTCGACCTATCCTCTCCAAGTCGTAGCGGCAGCCCGCTTTCGCGCAGACAGTCACAACGATGCACAGGAACCAAACGAAGATTGGGACGAATCCATCGTCGCCCTGCTGAATTACCCCGAGGCGCTGGCGTTACTCAACGATGACATCGATTGGACCTGGGAACTCGGCCTAGCAATTTCTGACCAAGAAAGCGATGTGATGCGGGCTATTCAATACGTACGTAAAGGCGCCTACGCTACCGGGAACATCGATTCAGACGATAAGCAGAACGTCTACGTGAAGGACAACTCGGTCATCATTGAACCCGCTGACGACGAGGTGATGTATGTCCCTTACTACGAGCCAGAAGAGGTCTTACAGCATCAAACCACCCGGGTATACCACTACTATCCAACACGTTATCCGGTCTATTACTACCCCTATCAGAACGATCACGACTTCTACAACTACGGCTTCTGGGGAATCAGTTCCTTTTACACCCTGAACTGGGGAAACCATCATCTGCGGCATTACCGCCAGAATCATCACAACCACCGTTACTATGGCCATCGCTACCACGACCGTCACTATCGGTACACACGGCACTATCTTGGTACCCCGGTGTTGCATCGTCGATGGGCACATCGGCGTGCACATAATTATGCGTACAACGGCCATTGGCGGCCAAAACATCATCGTTACGGGTCGAGACCAAAGCACCATCGCAACAAGCGTCAGCACAAACGGCGCCACTTTGATCGTCGCGGCCGGCACCACTACGCGGCGATCAACCAAAACAGATCGGCTTTGCGCCCGGCAAATCTCGATCGCCGTCGCAGCGACCGAGAGCGACGCCACACACAGCGACAACGAGATCGGGCATTACAGCAGGGCGTACGAGATATAAATGCGCAAAGACCTACTATCACTCGTGATATCCGCAGTGAGCGTCAAGCCTCACAACGAACAAATCCGCAGCGAACCGAACAAAGACGCATCGAGCGACGCCAACAAGGGTCCAGTAAAAAGGGCCAGCAGATGCGGCAACGCAGCCAACCGCCGCATCAAAACCACGCTCGGCCAAATCGTCGCGATCAGGTTGCTCGCAATTCGCAAAAACACTCGCCACGCCAACGTAGCCAAAGCAACACACAAATCAGCAGATCAGGCGCACAACGCGAACGTGGTCGAGACCTGCGTACGTCGGCTCGAACAAGGCTACAATCCCTCGGATCAAGTGCATCCAGAGAGCGTCGCACCGTGTCGAAAATCCAGCGCCCACGGGCCGCAGCGAACCGATCGCCATCTCGCTCTGTGAACAGACAACAACGTGTACAGCAGCCTAGACGTCAAGCCCGACAGACCCGCAAAGACAACAATCGTTCTCGCCGCGCAGAAGCACGTGATCGCCAGGGCGACGTTCATCGAGCCTCCATCGGAAACCGTGGCGAACGGCGTGCAACGAGCTACTAAACGTTGACGACACCACGCCACTCTGGGGATTTCCTTTCAAGTAGTAAGACCGTAAGAATCATGGCGAGACCCGCGACCGGGCACCAAAAAAAGAACGCGACGTTTTGGCTACTTAGCCAAAGTGTCAGCGCGATCGCCACGACAAAGCCAACCGCGACGCTACTAATGCGCCCGATGCCGATTCGCGCGAGGACAATGGCACCCAGCATCGCGCCGTACACATAATTTGGCAGGCGGAAGGTTAAGTCCAATAACCCTTCACCTTGAAAACGACTGAAGAAAACCGCCGTGCCGAGGAAGACCAAACCCCAGGCAAGCATCAACCACCGTGAGGCGACTACATACTGCATTTCGGTTTGTGCAGGTCGCAAGCGCGCGTAAAAATGGGTGATCGAAAGATCGGCACTTTCGGCAAGGGCTGAGTCCAGGGTCGAAATTGCAGCAGCAAAAATAGCTGCAATAAAGAGACCTGACAGACCGATAGGAATCTCACTCAAAATGAAGTACGGAAAAATGCGATCACGTGCTTCCGCGATCGAACCCGCAACCGTGTCAGGCAACGGCTGTTCTGCGTAAAACACGACCAATCCCAATCCAACGAGAAGTATAACAAGATGCATCACGTAGAATAAGGCGGCAAAGTGATAGGCTTTCTGCGCGTCCCCGACGCTGCGACAAGCTTTGACTCTCTGCCAAGTGCCCTGGGTGCTACCCGTTGCTATATTGAGTGCGATACCACCGAGCACGGCCGCCCAAATCGTGTACCTTCGCTCTGGATCGAAAGAAAAGTCGAATAGAACCAATCTTGCTTGTTCGTCGAGCATGACAAATGCATCGAACAACGACATCTCAATTCGGAAACCGATATACACCACGGCAAAGACCGCACCGAGCGCAAACAAAAGAAAGAGTAGAAAGTCTGTCCAGATAACAGTCTTAATGCCAGCAAGCGCACTCCAAACGATGCTGATACTGACAACAAACGCAGCGCATCCCGGTATCCCCCATCCTGTGATGACATCGAGGACCAGACTTGCAGTCAACAGCTTCACACCTGAATTGATAACGGTTAAAGCCAGACCAAGATACATCGATAACTCACCCGTCGGCCTATCGAGTCTCGCGCTCACATACTCGTAGCTCGTGCGAACACCGCTAGATTCGTAGAACGGCCGTGCCAATATCCAACCAACCGCAATCTTGCCAAAAGCGAGCCCCAGAATAACTTGGAAATACGTCAGGTCACCACCAGGTGAGAAAACATTGGCAGGCACCGAGACGAACGTCACAGCACTTACCAGCGTTGCGATAATACTCGCCGACACTGCCCACCAAGGTAGCGAACCATCTGCCTGAAAGAATCCACGGCGGCTCGTTACACTACCGCTCAAACGATGCCCCATCCAGGTCACCGCCAGCATCACACCGAGAATAATCGAGAGATCTAGGACCCCTAGACTCAGACCCATTACTGACCTTTAGTCTAGCCGGACTACGCGCGTCCCTATATTCCCACCACGCAATAAATCAACGAACGCCGCGGGCGCCGCTTCTAAACCCGTGACTTCATCGGTCAGCGCTTGCATCTGTCCTGCTTCTAACCAGCTATGGATTTCAGTTCGTGCTTGCTCGTATTGCTGAGCAAAATCAAACACCAAGAAGCCTCTCATGTTGATCCGTTTATTAACGAGTAATCCAGGAATCCCCTTCGGCCCAGGCTCGGGTCGGTCCGTGTCATACTGCGAAACGACCCCACAACACGCTATTCTGCCGCCTACATTAAGACGGAACAGCGCCGCCCCAAGGATCATGCCACCGGTATTATCGAAATAGACATCAACCCCATCGGGCGTCGCGCTCTTTAGCGAATCGCGAAAACCATCGTCTTTGTAGTTAACCGCCGCATCAAAGCCGAGATCGTGAGTGAGAGCGATACACTTCTCCTCGCTCCCGCACACGCCAACAACCCGATTTTCTTTGATCTTAGCCATCTGTCCGACCATATGCCCCACAGAGCCCGCTGCTGCAGAAACCATCACAGTCTCGCCTGCGGTTGGTTGTCCCACCGACAATAGCCCAAAGTAAGCAGTAAGGCCGTTAACACCCAAAGGTCCAAGATAGTGCAATGGATTATGCGATGCGGGAATTGCGGTAACGGCCTTAGCCTCATGTGCAGAGTAGCTTTGCCACCCAGTTGGGCCTACGACCATGGTACCGACCGGTAGATCGCTAGTGGTGCTTGCGACAACCTCGCCGACACCGGTGCCATTCATCACAATGCCCGTGCTCGGCGCACCGGCATAGCTCGCACTACCCTGAAGACCAGCGCGCGTCCCGGCCGTAATTGCGAAGGCGCTGGTCTTCACCAGGACCCCGTTCTCTGGGGCTTCTGGCATGACCCCTTCTTCAATCCGATAGTGACTCTCTTCTAATTTACCTTCAGGTAAGGCAGCGATTAATACCTGTTTATTTATCGTCATCTTGTTCTCTTAGTTAATTGATTCTTCAACCTTCTACGACATCAGTCTGAGTTGCACGCTGTGACGAGCCACGCGCCTGCGCGTAACTGCACGCCCGCATCGGTCTCATGCTCGGCTAAAGCAGCGCGTACCGCGGACATGGCTTGCTCGCGCACATCACCCTCTAACTCAGACAATACTCTGGCCATCGGGCCGATTCGGCCCTGGATGTACATCGCCTCTTCCACGTCTTTACCAACAGTGAGCACAGGCGTAACAGGCTCGATACTGATATCTCGGTAGCCAGAGGTATCCAGGATTTCCCGCACCCAATCACGATCGGCAAAGGCAAACGGCCCAGGTGCTTTGGGGTCTTGCGCGCCACCTTCGGGCAAAAACGGTTGCGCGGCACGCCCCGCGATAGACATCCATGGATTTTCCGCGGGCTTCTGCCAACAAATAAAGACCAACCTCCCATCAGGTTTCAGACTCTGACGAAGGTTGCTAAAGGCGGCTTTCGGATCGTCGAAAAACATCACACCAAACCGAGAAAATACCAAGTCATGATCAGGCGTGTAATTTTGACTTGCGGCATCAGTGACAGAGAAAGCGACGTTATTTAGCCCTCGTTGCTTCGCTCGAGTTTTGGCCTGCGCCAGCATGGGCTCGGAAATATCCACGCCCCAAACTGAACTTCCGGAGCTGGCCAGTGCTAGCGTCGTTGCCCCGCAACCACAACCCACATCAATAGCGCGTTCATTGGCCTGACTTGCTGCACGCGCCGTTGCGAGCTCAGACAATGGCGCCAACATGCGGTCCATATACTCTTGCGCCTCAACCCAGACATCCCCAGCAGGTCCGTTCCAAAAATCTATTTGCGCCTCGTTGCTCATGCGACCTCTCTGCCTAATTTCTTGCGATACCAATCAAGATAGCTACCCATTCGCTCCGCAAATGCAGGCGCTCCGCTCAAGGTGAGCATGTGTTCGTATGCCCTAGGATAGGTCCTCGGACCATCAGCACTAATCAGTGTCTTCGATTGCCCAGCCAGTGCCTCTTCGTAATGACCTTCTCGAAGAAACTGCGCAAAATCGCACACAAACGAAATATCTGCGATGGTCAATTCGTCGCCAACAAGATAAGCGCTTTGCGTTAGCGTCTGCTCGATGCCAGACAAATAAAATTCGTACGCAGCAGCCATACGGTCATAGCTTTCTTGGCTTAGATCATCCATACCGAGCAAATAGACTTGCGCTTCGCGCGCAAAGACCAAATTTGCGTCCAGGAAACTATCGACCCGCGAGGCCTCATACCCATCTCGCCCATATAGGCCATTGCCCGCGCGAGCAACCGCTCGCAGAATACTGTTCGATTCAAAGACACCAACTGACCCACCTGGAGAAAAGGCGGCGGGAACCGTACCGAAGGGGTGCGCATCCAGGAAGGCATCCGTCTTATAGAGCGTGCCAGAAAAGCCGCGACGCCCAGTCCGCGCGTGCGGCGAGTCATCGCTTCTTTCGCTATCGGATAAAGATCGGGCATCATAGTCCCACAACCAGGTCCCGAGTTCAGCGGGCTTGGCACCCGTGACATCTACTTCAACGCCGCATAGATCTGCCGTAATAAGCGACTTCCAAACGCGCGGATTCGGCAGATACGAGAAAATTTTCAATACTGGCTTTGTCATGTTGTTCCTCCCAAAACGAGACCGAGCAGATTACGTGCCGCGTGCGTTCCAGCCAAGCCTTCGTGCGAGCTATCGAGTAATGACAAGACCATGCTCAGCGAGATAGGCCAACGCACCAACCGGCAGGACTGGACCTACTTAGGAACCTTGTACTGGGGACCCGTTTTTTCGCCAATCAACTCTGGCGGCACGGGAAGTTGTTTCGGCGCCGGCCACAATACAGGCATCCCATCACCCCGCATCGTTTCACCCACTTTAATACCCTCGCGGTCGAGCGGGTAGGTTGGCCATTCCTTGACCCTGCGAGCAGCGCTCGAGATATATACGACCGTAAAAGCGCGGCGTGTCTGTTGCGATGTGTTCGCTGCCGCTTGATGCACCGTCATGCCATGGTGCCAAATCACTGACCCCGCATCGACCTCAACAAACTGTGGCTCTCTACCCTCAAGGGCAGGGTCCTGCAAAATGTCATAGGGTTCTGACCCGTGCGTGATATCTACAACACGCAAAGATCCAACCTTGTGGGACCCAGCGACGTACGCCATTGCACCATGCTCGAGGCGGACATCATCGAACGGAATCCAGGCACTAACCAGGGGCTCCTCGCCTATTGGCCAAAAAGTCTCGTCCTGATGTGCGGTCGTTTCCCGACCACTGGGTTCTTTGTAGAGCGCCTGATCTTGCCACAGACGCACGCTCGCTACGCCTAACAATTGCGCGGCAATACCAGCCAGACCGGCGTGACAACTCAGCGGCCGCACCTCCGCACTCGTTTCCCACAATCGCATACACTGGATGAACGATTGCTCATAGGTTGTCTTCTCAGACAACTCGCGATCATCATCGGCCGTCCGATTAGCCACTTCTATATCGACCGCAGCAGCATATCGATCAAGATCACTGCCACTTAAGACCCCCGGCGTCACCACGAACCCATCGTCTCGAAACGAATTTACAATCGCGTCATCAAGCGTCAGCGGGAATTCATTCATATCAATTAAACCTAATCAACCTAATAGCACGTATCTCAGTGGCAGCAATGATTGCGTCGCTTCCGCTAATGCAGAAGCGACCAGTCTGGCTTACTTTCCGGATGACTGAGTTCACCAAACGAATTTCGTACAACCCGACGTTGGTCATCAAGCCAGTGCTTCCAAGCTGTGCACGCGACCAACTCGTCCTGGCGTTGTTTTTGATGCTGGCGGAGTTCTTCCTGCAAACGCGGCTCAAGAGCATGACCGGAACCCGCCAAGTTAGTCATCTGCAACGGATCTTCCTGCAAATCATAAAGCTCCACTTTACCGTTTAACCACTCCGCATAGGTATGGTGTTGGGTACGCACCCCACGCCACTCGGCACCATCTTGGAACCAGTCAAACCACTTCGAAAAATTCATGAGGAATGCACTATCGGATGTGCCTTTTACACCCTGCAGTTGCTCAGCTTTACCAGTGCCTTCCACACTGCGTGGTATGGGGACACCGGCTAACTGGCAGAGCGTCGGAAACCAATCCACCATCGACACCACCGTATCCGTCGAGCTACCAGGTGCTATAACCCCGGGATAGCGAACAATTCCGGGGATGTGGATAGAGGCATCGTAGGGATTTTTTTTAGACCAAGGGTTTACGCCTTGTGAGCCGCCTTGCGTGCCGTGATCCGAGGCAAAAAGCACAATCGTGTTATCTGCGCGTCCTGTCCGGTCTAAGTAGTCTAACAACCGACCCAACATTTCATCGACGGCAAGAACCATAGCCAAGTAGTGCCTGTACATGTCCTTGGCAGCGACTTGCATGGACGCCGGCACATTCTCCGGCATCACCAACTCATCGGGCAACATCTCGTAAAATTTCTTAGGCGCAAACTCAAATGGCGTGTAGTGCGGTGGATGAGGAGAAAGGAAGAGTAAAAACGGATCGTCACCTGCGGCATCCATAAACTCGATGCCATAGTTCAATAAACCGTCGGTTTCATATCCGTCCCAACGCTCATAGTCCCAATCATCTTTATGCACAAAGCCATCAAAGTAGACCATGTGCTGGTTATACGCCCGCCAATACTGGAAACCCAGTCGATCTCTGCCTTCCGGCACCCAATCTGGATGTTGCGGCATTCGGTCAAGCGCGGGCCACAAGCCCGTGTGCAGATGCCACTTACCGACCCAGGCAGTTTTGTAGCCTTGATGTGCAAAGGCATCCGCGATCGAGATTTCGGAATGCCGTGTCCGCGTTGTGTTGATGAGATGACCGGTAGTTTGCGGATAACGCCCCGTGACAAGCATTGCTCTCGCTGGGGTACAAACCGGACAGTTCGAGATCGCTTGGGTGAGCAGCGTGCCTTCTGACGCCAAGCGATCGATATTTGGTGTTTCAATTTGAGTTTCACCGAATAGTGGCAGTGATAACGCACGCAGTTGATCGGGAAAAAGTACAACGACATTGGGCTGCGACATAGCTAAGACACCAACCGTTCTGTTAACAAATCTAGAAAGGCATTTTTGTCACGCCATGCCATTGCGCAAGCGACCGGCTCACCCGCTTCATCGATGATCGTTTTTCCGTCCGGTGTCACGACGATGGGTAACGTTTCCATTTCGACAAAGTCGGTACTGAAGGCCAGATAGACCGCGACAGCGTCATACAACACAGAGCTTTGTTGACGAGGGTTTACATCTTTCAGTAAGGGCCAGTCCTCGACGGCTTCAAACCATTGCAAGTGGTTGTCGATAGATATGGCGCTACCAGTCTTCTGCCCAGCCGCGTTAAACACGCGGGCAAAGCGATCGCCTTCCAGCATGACTGTGCCACAGGTATCAAGTGGGGTGATGATCTTCTCCCAAGACGCCGAAAAAACCGCTCGGCATGAGAGGGCGTGCTGTTTGACGTTGTATTCGCGCATAGGCTTAGGCGCACCCAAATACCCCTTTCTTATGCTGCCGTGCATGCCGATAAAACGGGCGTTATTGGTGATTTCTGGCTCGCGCGCGAGCGCTGCAGCTATATTCGGCAACGGCCCTATACAGACGAGCGAAATCGTTTCATTCGAGGCCATAATTGTCTCGCACATAGCGCCAACGCCATCGCGCAGCACGGTGCCGGCAAAATCACTCAACTCATAATCTCCGAGCCAGCGATCATGTGTATGGGGCGTGTCATCCAATGGGATCCCGATGCCTATGCGGATATCTTCCCGACCCATCATCGCCAGTATTTTTGCGACTATACGAGCTCGGTAGACCGTATCACCGGTCGTCGTAGTTATTAGCTTAACGTCGAGCTCAGGGCAACACAGGATAAAAACAAGCGCCCAAACGTCATCGACATCAAAACCTATATCAGTATCGAGAATGACCGGTAAACCCACGCTTAAACCCCTGCCGTTAATGCTCGTATATAGTTGGGACCGATGCCACAACAACCGCCAATGATGGTCGCACCCTGTTGCCGCCACTGGCGTGCGAACGCGACAAAATCTGCTATCGCCAACTCGCTGAACCCCGCACCTACTTCATTATCAAGGGTCCAATCTTTTGGTATGTGCAAGAGATTAGGATAAACCCCAATTGGTTTTTCTGTCAGCACACGCAGTTGCCCGAGAGCCGGCGTGATCGATTCCGGCGTCGAACAATTAAACAGATATGCCGCGGGATTGAACGGTTCAACTGCCGCCAGGGCAGCCGCAACACTTTCACCACTCCGCAATCCCGTCCCAGGCTCTTCTGCCAAAGTCCATGCCACCCAGAACGGTTTACCCGATTCTGCCGCAGCCTGCGCGGCATTGCGCGCTTCGCGCACACAAGCCATCGTTTCGCAAACATATAGATCAACGTAGGGGTCTAGTGTTGCGGCGAGGGATTTATAAATCGGCAACGCCTCATCATCGGCGGGCGCCATGTCATAGCGGTAACTTTCACCCAATGGCGGCAACGAGCCCGCCACTAATACCTGCCCATCAAATTCATCCGCGGCGCGACGGGCAATTTCTCCAGCAAGTTGCGTGTAACGTCTATACTCGTCTGCCAATCCCGCCTTACCGAGGTAGCTTGGAATTGTGGAATACGAATTGGTGATAATGACCCGTGCCCCGGCCTTAATGTAGTCCCGATGCACTTCAGTGACCCTTTCCGGTTCTTCTACCAGCGCTTGCGCCGACCATATGCCATTGCTGCTGCTGAGCCCTCGCGCAATGAGTTCACTACCCATGCCCCCGTCGAGAATCGTTAACTCTGTCACGGCTTAACCTCCTCCAAATTCTGCCAAATCGCTGCTCTGCGCGACCAGCGCTGCACAGCCGCGCACTATGCCATAAAATACGTTACAGGCAGAATGTAGAAATTACACCACGTAGCCTCGTTGCATCTCTAGGAGCGCCTCTGGCAATCTAGCGAGCAAGGAATTCAGGCTCGACTATAACCATGCGTAGACGACATTTTCTGGCAAGCAGCCTCGCCGCCGTTGCCACCCAGACTGCAACCGGTATCGCGCAGGGTAATACGCAGTGGTCCAATGGCCGCGTTCAGCATTTGTTACCCGTCGCCAATCATTCAGAGATCCAGTTAAAAGTCGTCTTCCGGGATACGCAACCCCATCCAACGTTACGCATCGGTGAGAAATTCATACCCGGCCTGCCTGGAGACTCAGAACAAACTGGATGGACATTCCATACCGCGGGGTTGGATCCAGACACGGAATACGAACTGTCTCTCTGGCATGGACAGGGACACTCGGCGACCCGACTCAGTGACCCCTGGCCATTGAAAACGTTCCCGCACCCCGATGCCAGACCGGAACACGCACGACTGTTGGTTTACACCTGCGCCGGTGGTCATCCTTTAATGTCCGAAGGAGATGGCTCGAGCTTTTTACCCATGACGACCCGCCGCGCCCTCTTGGATCGCGGCCTCTCGTTCAAACCTGACGCGGTGATCGCGATCGGCGATCAGATCTACTGGGATCAACGTACGATCCTGGAATCAACCTCAGATCTGCGGCGTGCACGCGGACGCGCAGTCTACGAACGCGCCGGGCTGCTCGATCGCACCCTGGCCGCTGCCGGCACGAACAACGAAGACGTTTTGAAGCTCGTTGCGGGACAACAAATACAGCCCTTATACGGCGTTAAGTTACGCTCGACGCCTGCGTACTTTATCAACGATGATCACGATTACTTCGAAAACGATGAGGCAACCAAACGTTTCGTGACGCTGCCGCCTTACGATTACCAAGTCCGCTTCAGCGACTACGTGCGCAATCTTTATCTGCCGAACTACTTGCGCGATCCAGCGCGATCCCGACCAATATCCGGGGACCGCCGCGATGGCACCAATGCCAGTTTTGGCACGTTTCGATGGGGGAATCTGCTAGAAGTCCTGATGTACGACTGTGCCGGTCATCTCAGCCTGAAGGGAGTCAATGCCGGTCTGATCCCGGCTAACGTGGAACGCTGGCTGCAGGCGCGCACCGCGAATCCAGACATACGCCAACTCCTGCACCTGCCTTCCCACCCAATGGGTTGGAGTGCCGGTAAGTGGCGGGAGTGGTACCCGGACGTCGCCGATACTGGCGATAAAGGCGAACAAATCGCGCAAATAGGCACAGAAGGTAAACAGTTTCGCCTGACCAATGAAAAGCCTAAGTTCATGTGGCAGCAGGGGTGGTGGCGACAACATCAGCGCTTGCTCAAAACCCTGAGTGAGCAAACCAAACGACCGCCGGTCATGATGAGTGGCGATCTACACGCCACCGGTCATGCCCAAATCACCCGATCGGGCAATCTCAACATGACGTCGAACCCCGTCAATACAATGATTACCGGTCCGCTCGGCACTGGCACCTACTGGCCGTCGCGAGCACGCGGAACACTGCCCACCACAGCAATCGGTTTACAGCTCACCGACCAAGCGCCAATCCAGGAAAAAAACGGCTTCACGATTGTGGATGCGTACCCTGATCATCTTCGCGTTCGTCTCTTTGCCTGGCGGCGCGAAACCAATCAAGCCCATGAGATACAAAATCTTGCGCCCTATCACGACATTGTAATCAACCGCTAAAACCATCTCACAACTCGCCGAAACCACACGAGTCACGCTCTTGGAAGAACTGCTGGGTCGTCGCCAGGAAGGTAAATAGCCGATCCATAGGAGCAAAAATCTCTACTTGGGATACACCATTGCAGACAGTCATCCCGCGCACCCAATCGCGGCACGAAGACAAGCGTCAACAACGCCAAGTGGGGGGATTACCGCCGGCATCATGCCGTTCGAGCAGCGCTTCAGATGAGGCACGATGACGGACTCAGCACGGCTAGCCAATGGAAATTAGATGTCTAATACGTCGATTCTGACGATAAAATGGCTTCACGATAATAGAGAGAATCTCACATGACACTAAACCGGTACGTAACCGAAATGGGAATGGGCGTTGACGTCCACGGGGGTGATTACACGAAGGCAGCCAAGCGGGCCGTTGCCGATGCCATCCGACACTCAAGCTTGAATTTCTTTCGCGTCACCAACAAAACGCCCGATGATATGAAAATCACCGTCAAACTGGGCTGCGGCGATCCTGCTGCAATCGATAAAGCCGCGGTCGCCGCCGAACTGCCCTACGGCACGGCGACCGTTGAGCCTGAAAAAGGCGGATTGGACGTGCCCAGTGATACCGGTCCCGATTTGATGGTGATCGTTAACGCCGTTATTTTAGTCTGTTTCGAGTAATAACTCGGGACCCCGCCATTGGCGCAAGCCAGTCCCTGAGGACGGCTCAGACCAATGACCGGCAGGCCTAACGCTTGTAGACAGGCGTTGCGAACGTCGAGGCGCTCAGATGAACACGCTCACGGCTGGCATTGACCCGACAAACGTCCCACACAATTCATTGTCCATGCCGCGTTCACGCCACCACGCGGTGACAAAATACGTGCAGCGTTCGTTGTCACGCTTCGCGGAGACCCCGAGGCGATCACTTAGGGGCATTCCGCAGCAAAATAGACTTTGTCTCGATCACTGTAGCCACGTGTTGCCGGGACACTGCAAAGCGCTTCTGTAAGCTGGTGTCCCACAGGGGTGTATTCGGGGCGCACCCATTTCTCACTGCGATTCTAGAATTAAGTCCGCTATCGCCTCAATGTGATCAAAAACGGCCCTTCGAGACCAGATGTCAGTGCCGACCGCTAAATCGACCACTCAGCCCAAAGATTAGTCGCAGTGGGGGCAACGTCTTCACGGTAGTTACGGGTATCTATCCACCATTGATATTTTTCGGAGGGCCCATATTCGTTATCGTCGAAGAAGCTCTTATCACCACGTTGATAATCACAAGGCACGATGATGCGCACGATCGGACAGCCAGCATCTGCAGTTCGGTTGATGCCCGCAGAATGCAGTAATCGATGATGCCAAAATATGACGTCGCCAGGGTGGCCATGTGTTTCGACAGGTACCGTATCCGATAGGATCTCGTCACGACGTTTGCGATATGCCCGCACTCGGCTGTCTGTTATCGAGGACCCAAAACAGGTGTCCCAACTCTCATGCAAACGGATGTGAGAACCCGGCCAAACCGTGAAGCCACCCGATCCGGCGGGCATTTCCCCCGCCACGACCATGGCGCCAAGCTGCCCAGCTGCGTAGTCGCTGTGCGGGCCCAAGACGCCCGTCACGTGCTGCGGTTTTGGCAAGATGGCGTACACACCACGCACCCTATTCAGCGACTTCAGCGGCCTGCCTATAAACTGTTCAACCACTCGCAACATCGAAGGATGGCGTGCGATACCTTCGACCAAAAATAACTCCTTGCCAATGCGAGCGGCTGATCGCATTTTCCAGTTACCGTGGTGCAGTAGCCCAACCTTTGCATGGTCAAACTCGGTCCATTGCTTGTGCGGTGAGTTCAGCCAAGAGTCAGGATCATCACGAACCAAAATATCGCGCGGCACGTTAGCCCAGAGGTGATCGACCACGTTAGCAAAGAGTTGGTCATCGCGAATAACACCCCGTTTCACGAGATAGCCATTGCGCTTAAAAAAATCAACCTCTTGCCTGTTCAGCCCGGTGCCCATTGCAGCCACCAAATCCGTGTAGGCAACGGCTTCTTTTACCGACACCGAAGCATCTATCGCCTGACTGGTCGCGTGACCGGTATTGTAGTCCACGATCGCTAAGGGCTTGCCATACGCACGATCTGACCACCCGAGCGATGTTCAAGCAGAAGGTACACCGCACCGCTTGCACTGACGTCGATATCCCGTATTCGGCCCACATCCTTTAACAGAATCTCTTGCTCTACGATTTGACCATCGTCCAAACGGATACGAAACAAATCAGTCGCTTTTAGTGATCCCACTAAAAAGTCTCCGTGCCATTGCGCAAACATGGCCCCCTGGTAAACCACTAAATTGGAGATGGCAATTGACGGCGTAAACTCAACTGTCGGTTGTACTGTGTCTGCGAATTCAAGCTCACTGCTTGCACGCCCATGAGCGACCTCTGTGCCGTCATAATTCTGACCACCCGAAAACAGGGGCCACCCGAAGTTGCCACCCGGGGTGAGCAAATTGATTTCATCACCACCGCGAGGTCCATGTTCCGTCCCCCAGACCTGCCTCGAACTCGCATCAAAGGCCAAACCTTGTGGACTCCTGTGCCCCACAGTCCAAATCGTTGGGTACGCACCGTCGACCTCAACAAACGGGTTGTCGGAAGGCACCCGCCCATCATCATGCACGCGATGGGTTTTTCCGTAAGGCGAACTAAGATCCTGAATCCCATCCATGTCACGCATGCCAACGGTCATGAACAGGTAGCCCTCTGGGTCAAACGCCAGCCGGCCACCAGCCACCACATCCAAGTAATAATTCGCCTCAAAATCAGGCGCACTCCAAATGACTTCGTGATCCCGCCAGTGACCATCATCAATTCTGCCGCGCACAACAACATTGCGAGACGTCGGAGGATTATCATCATCCATAACATCACCACAATCCCGACAACGCTCGGTGTAGTGCAGGTAAACCCAGCCGTTTTCTTGAAACAAAGGATGGACTTGGATATCGAGAATCCACCCTGCCCCAAACTCAATACCTTGCTCGGCAAGTACATAAACATCATTATGAGTTTTTGGTGCGCCATCGATCAGGGCAGAGACTTGACCCTCTGCTGACACGGTCCTGATGCCAAACATCTTTTCTGTGACCAATAACGAATTATCAGGAAGGACCGAAATCGAGTAAGGAAAAGGATCAAGCTGATCAGTGATCCGATCAACCTTGAAGTTATGGTGAGTAGATAGAATCTCGCCTGGCGGAAGTTCGACCTCTTTGGTCAAATCGATTGCAACCAGGCCAGAGCGATATTCTTTCACCAGCAAAGCAAGCGTTTTTATCTCCAAGTCGCTAAGCACACCCTCCCAGGCAACCATCCCCTTCTCGGGCATGCCTTTAGCAATACTGTGCATGAGTTCTTCAAGTGTCTCACCCTGCTTAAGGTCGCCGCCGACCAGGGGCACCCCCTGCGCCGCCCCTTCAAGCTGCTCGCCATGGCAAACCGCGCAGTTGTTTTCATAAAGTGAGGGGCCGGCAAACTCATCGTCGCTCGCCATCAGGTTCTCGGGCTCCGCATAAGCGGTCGCTACTATAAGACTAAGAAAAACGCCGCTCACCGCTGTCGTCCAAACGTACTGCATAGCTATCCCCTTCCATGTCTGGTCGCTTAGTCTATGAAAAATACGACCGTCTGTTGACCGATTTTTGCACGATCCGTGGCGACGTTGAGCGCTCGCGGGGGGAACACGATATAAGGAAGGTGACGTGCGCCTCTTCGCGTCGTCTAGCGGACAGCCAACGTAGTTTTCTCGAAGCACATTGGCTTCAGGTGCCAAGTCATAGGTGCCAAGTCATAGGTGCCATTTATTTCAGCTAATCCATCTACCCGAGCTCAAGGGAGCAATCAAAGCAGGTCAACAATGCGGCTATATTTAATCGCGAACTCACGCCGTTTTTCCATGGGTCCGATGATGGTGTCATCATCTACTTCGTTGTAGACCAAATAGAGTCCAGAATTTGCCGCTTGCAGCCACGAAAATCGGATGTTCGTCGCGATCAAGTCACTACGATCGTCGTACTGCACAAGTGCTTGCAACAACATTTTCGGTGAAAACGAGTAGGATAAGCGAAGTTGTCCAACGTTAACCTCAAAGTTGCCGTTCGCGACCGGTAGGTCGATATCGTTGTAGTTCCAACCAATGGATGACGAAAATCGATCCCCCGCACGAAAGTTGATACTCGCGTTGAGGCGGTCACGATCACCACCGAAGAAACCACCACGGGTGTAACGGCTTTTAAAGCTAATCGCTTTGCCTTGGTCAGTATCGAAAACCAGCGCCATCTCTTCGTGGTCATACTCGCCCGGCAGCACAAACGTGCCTTCATTGATCTCAAATGGCTCCTGCACGCCTTCGTGGGTGAAATTCACCCCTGTGTGTATTTCGTTGCCATTGCGCCATTCCCAGTGGCTATCGACATGGAGATAGCCCGTTTCCCAAAATCCCTCATTGTTCCAGAAGCCGCGAAAGGCGATATGCGGGCGAATTTCATGCAGCCCCATCAAGTCCGCAGGCCGGATACGATTCAAGACATAAAAATCTACCTTCTCATAGTTTGTCCGCTGCAAAAACCCCACCTCGGGATTGAAGTCCTCTCCGACCTTCGTATAGCCCGCAACATGGGCCCACGCCGGTGTATTGCGCCGAATCCCCAAGCGGTACGCCTCATCGTCACCGCGCATCCCCGGCGTCTCGGTCTGTGCATAATAACCCTCAATATCGACGTATTCGCCAATACCCAACTTACCATCCACCGCATACGTTCTGTTGTAGTCAGAATCCGCATCCCCGGTGATGCTGCCATCGCCATCTCGGTTAACAACAATTCCGCCGATGGAAGAGCGATTCGCAAATTCTTGTCGCACTCGTGCAACGGTAAAATCATTCTCAGCGGCCAGCCCGCTCACCCCATCCGCACGCATATGGAGCAGTCCCAGATTCGTCGCCTCTCCTACCTTGCCGGATAAACGCAGCCCGCCATCTAGCGGCTGCAATACCCCTCCGGCGCCAACACCGATTCGACGGGAGAAAAAGAGCTCCAACTCTCTGGGTGTGCCCACAGAAAACTGTCCGGCATTCTCGAGAAAGAACGGTCTTTTTTCGGGGAAGAACAAACTAAAGCGATCCAGATTCACCTGAATCTCATCCACTTCCACTTGCGCGAAATCAGTGTTGTAGGTAGCGTCCAATGTCAGACTGGGTGTCACTGACCACTTCACATCAAAGCCAAATTCTTCCTCATAGTCTGTGCCGCTTACCGTGCCACCGCGACGTGCGATACCCAACCCATAAGGTGTGACTTTAAGGTTTCTCTGCGCTGGTGGTTGCAGGCCAACCAACGACCCAGCTTCGGAGACACGCTGCAGGTTGTACTGTCGTGATAACGGCGCCCAATAAACAACCTCATTGTTGCGGCGAATATTACGCTGAAAATTGAGTCCCCAAGTTTGTACATCGCTACTGGCGTAGCGCAGTGACTTAAATGGAATCTCGAATTCAGCGCTCCAGCCAAACTTGCCAATGTGAGATTTAACTGACCAGGAGGTATCCCAATTGAGATTGAATCCGCCGCCACCAGATCGGAAGCTGCCCGCACCTTGATTCACCACCTGTCCGTCATACTCTACGGAGGTTGGTGTCGTCCCAAATACAAAGCCATTCTGTTTGTCATTGAATACGTCGAGCAAGATTTGAAAGCTGTCTGTGTCATCCATCGAGCTATCACGGCGACTATCGGAGATCACGATCTCAGCAGGCACTTCGTCATAGCAGATCACACCGATGTATAACGCATCATCCGTATACGCCACATAGACTTCGGTCTTCTGACTAGCAGACTGCCCTTCAAACGGGCGCACTTGTGTGAATCCAGTCGCTGGCTGTAAGCCTTGCCACGCTGCCTCGCCGATCACCTGCCCATCGATTACCGGCGCCGCCGTGAGTGCTTTTGCCGATACGGTAGGTCCATCGGCAAATACGAGCGTAGACGCACTCGCGAGCGAACAAATCGTGAAAGCAGTCAATAGATTGGAGCGAATCTTTGTCAGCGCACTACGATGCCAACGCGTAGACTTCGCGGCCTTAAACAACATGAGTAATCCTTAGCAGGCGGAATCGGTCTGGGGCGCGCACTATGCCGATTTTGGCTCTTAACCTCAAGCCGATTGCCCTTTTCCAAGCCCCCTCAACGAACCAGGTTCAAGCCTGACCTAAGCGCAAAAGTTAGAGTTTCATCACCTGAACCAAGAATTCCTCGATACTCGTACCATCATCCAGCAATCCACAAACAATACCCACAAACGGCGCCGCTGCACCTTGAGCTGAGCAAAGAGCGTTGAACATGCGCGCCGCACGCACGCCTTCGCTCACCATCACCATCGCCGCCTCAGCTTCGACGAGCGTTTGTCCTTTGCCCAGCCGTTCACCCATTTCACGATTGCGCCCGTGCGGAGATGTGGCTGTGACAAAAAGATCACCGATTCCGGCTGCACTAAACGCCGTTTCTTGCTGCGCGCCCAAAGCAGGTAAGACCTGTACGCCTTCTCGATAACCCGCGGCAAAAATCGCCGCCTTGAGATTGTCACCACCGCGACCATCCTCTTTCAGACCGTCCACGACACCGCAGGCCAGTGCGATGACGTTTTTGAATGCGCCCCAAAGCTCAGCACCCCGAGGGTCAGTTCCGGCAGCCAGGCTCAATGTCTTGGTGCTCAACGTTTGTGCCATATTGGCGGCCACGTCTGCATCTTCGCTGGTGACCAGGGCACTGGTGTAGACGCCTCTGGCCAATTCCGGAGCGATCGTCGGCCCCATCATCACACAAACCTTGTTCGTCAAATTGACCGCCGACAACTTGGCCTCTATCGCCTCTGAGATCAGTTGATCCCCGGGCGCCAAACCTTTGGCAAGGTCGATCAGTATCTGTTCAGGCTGCAAAAAAGGCAGCGTTTGCTCGACCACATCGAGCACGACGGCTGATGGCAAGGCAAATACCACAATGTCTGTACCCGTCACTGTCTCTTCAATCTGCATGGAGATACCCATACCGGGCAACGCTAAGCCTGGGAGGTACTTAGTATTTTCACTCTTATCACGGACGGCTGTATAAACTTCATCCTCGACAGTCCAGCCAACGACTTCCATGCCGGCATCAAGCCAATTCTTAGCGAGGGCTGTGCCAAAATTTCCAAGCCCAAGTACGGCAACCTTTGTCATACCACTTCTCGCCACATGATTAATGTTGCGAGTATATCGTTGCACCATCGCCACCGCGATGATCACAAGATCCATCCACCGCTCTGCCAAATACCGTGCGGCGGATGTGGCTACTCCGAGCCGACCAGACCTAGAGCGCGTTCAAGCCGCCATCAATAATGAACTCGCTACCGGTTGAGTACGAGCTTTCATCGCTGGCCAGAAACAAAGCCATGTTCGCGACTTCGTCAGCACTTGCTATGCGTCCGAGCGGCGTACGCCGCATTAAGCGATCCGGGCTGACGCCTAATTCATCTGCCATTGGGGTTTCGATCAAGCCCGGGTGAATGGAATTAACCCGAACTCCCTTGCGCGCGAGTTCAACTGCAGCGGCCTTGGTCATTCCGCGAACGGCCCATTTAGAAGAGCCATAGGCCAATGCACCCGCTGCACCTCTCAGTCCGGCGAGGGATGAGATATTAACGATAGAACCGCCACCACTGGCAATCATGGCCGGAGCCGAGGTGCGCATACCAAGGAAGACACCCAAACAATTAATGTCCATCACGAGTTGGAATTCGTCGGTTGGCGTATCGACCAACCTGTTTGAACGAAATATCCCCGCGTTGTTGATGAGCACATCGAGACCACCATCAAGCTCGACGATTTCTGCCATCAATGCATCCCAAGCATTTTCTTCGCGAACGTCCAAATGCCGGTATTGGGCACCTAGCTCATCCGCCAGCGCCTGCCCTTCCGTATCCAAAACATCCGTGATCCACACTTTGCCGCCTTGCGCGTGGAACAAACGCGCTTCCGCTGCTCCCTGGCCACGAGCACCGCCGGTTATGAGGCACACCTTGTCTTGTAATCGGCCCATAATTTTCCCCTTCCAATATTCCTGAGAGACAAGAGGATACTCCAAAAAGGCGCCAACATTCCTCGTGGTAGTTCGGAAGATTCTTTTGTCTCCTCCGGTTTTTAAGGAAATGAGCAAACCGCTCGCGACGACATTAAATATTTTCGTTTCAGTAACGACCCGAACGGCTACAGCCTTGCAGCGCGGTTCTCACAGCAGATTTGCCAGGGTGGACCACATTCGGTGATGACCCCGCCAGCAATGATCAAACTTATCCCGGGCAAAAAAACTAACCCCTCAAGACACCGACTCTACACATAAGGTATACCGAACTATTTTATAAATTTCAGCTTTTAAGGCACAAACCATCATTTATGCTAATAGATATTGAAAGCCAGTCTGATACACTCCCGCACATGCCAACGAGCGATAGCAGCCTACGGATCGAACGACACGAGACCCGTGTTTTTGAGGCCATCATTAGCGCAGGCGGCTTCAGCCGCGCCGCAGAGAAACTCCATATTTCTCAATCCGCGGTGAGCCAGACCGTGGCTAATCTCGAACACAAGCTGGGGACCGGGCTGATCGTGCGCGGACGCCGGCCAGAATTGACGGAGGCGGGCAAGCGCATGTACAGCTACGCGCGATTGCTCATATCCGAAGAGTCACAAGCATTAGAAGACATCGAACAGATCCGTACAGGTGCACTCTCAACACTCAATCTCGCAACTAATTCCATGGTCAACAGATATCACTCCCAAACCCTTTTGCTGAAGTTCTGTGAAGACAATCCGTTGACCCGATTAAAACTGGATGTCGTACCCAGCAAGGAAATCATCTACGGCGTCGATGAAGGAAGATGGGAATTAGGCTTCGGACCCTTCCAGCACGAGATGCCACGAAACTTCGATACCAAACCGTACTTCGATGAAACACGAGTTTTGGCGGTGCATCGCAACCACTCAGACTTCGCGGCACTCATGCATGATCCAATCGATGCCCTCGCAAGTACGACGCTCTTAACCTCCTATTTGGACGATGCGACCAAACGCACGGATACCGGCCGTTTGCGCAGTCAATTCTCAGCTGTCTGGGAAGTGAGCAATCTCGAGCTTCGCCTCAGCATGGCGGCGAACGGCAACGGTGTGATGTACCTATCCAATTATCTACTCGAAGATACGCCTGACATGGTTGCGATCCCCGGCCTCGCTTCCGCCTCCATCCCACGCCAAGTGGGTGTTTACTATCGCAAACACGAACCCTTGAGTATGGGCGCAAGGCTCTTTATGGCACTCTGTGAGAGACACTTCCGTAATTAGACTCAGGCCGAGATTATTGCGATCACGGTTACTTTCGCCGACGCCGCGCTGTCGAACTCGGATTTGCAGACGTCAATTCTGCCACGGCAGTGAGGGAGTTCGGGGCACCAAACCCACATTTCGTCGATAAGGCCGCAAAAGGGCTAGCGCTTAGCGACGCTTGCCACGATCAGAGGCCCGCGTGACTTAGCTCACTACGAAAAAAGGCCTTAATGAGTGCCATAGCAGCCAAGATCGATCTCGCGCCCACGGCCAACATGGCGGAAAGAAATACGCGCATTAACGTCATCGTCGTTACCGACTCGTTATGGTGCGGAAATCCTGTGCAGCGACGCAGTTTTTGACGCTATGCGTCAAGATTTGATTCTTTCGTCGAACTCGGTGAGGATGTTTTTTTGACCACGAGTGTCCATGTCTAATCGCACCCAAAGAATGCTTGCCTCCGTTGAATCCGTTGGTAATCGACTGCCTGATCCTGCCATGCTCTTTCTCGGCGCGTTGGTGATCGTGTGGCTCATTTCTTGGTTACTTGCCGGTCATACGTTTTCTGTACCAAATCAGGACGGTCTACGTGAACTCGCGGTCAACAATCAGCTGTCGGGGCCGAACTTCGCGCTGTTTCTCTCCTCCATGGTCAAGACATTCACCAATTTTGCGCCACTCGGCGTTGTCTTAGTTGCGATGTTGGGCGTTGGTGTTGCGGAACACACTGGATTCATCAATGCCGGCTTAAAAAGCCTGTTGAACTTAACCCCAAAGAAACTGCTGACACCCATGTTGCTACTCGTTGCAATTATGAGTCACACGGCAGCGGACGCGGGCTACGTTCTCGTGATCCCTCTCGGGGGGATCATCTTTTATGCCGCAGGGCGACACCCGCTTGCAGGTATAGCATGCGCGTTCGCAGGCGTTTCCGGTGGCTTCAGCGCCAACTTTATTCCTTCTGGTATCGATCCACTTTTGCAAGGATTTACGCAACAAGCAGCGCAAATATTAGACGCAAACCGAGAGGTAAATCCGCTCAGCAATTGGCTCTTCACCAGCGTGTCGTCAATTCTGGTTATCGCGATCGGCTGGTTTCTGACAGACAAAGTGATCGAGCCTCGTCTCGCCAACACGCCTATTGAAGCGGACGGAAAAGCAGATGACGAACTTCGAGCTTTGTCACCAGCAGAGCGCAGAGGTCTAATCGTCGCCACGCTGGCGATGCTGGTTGGCGTTTTAGCACTTGTTATGGCCGTGTGGCCCGCAGATTCACCGTTGCGCGCACAAGATGGTTCGGTCACGGCATTTAGTGCACCCATTATGCAATCCATCATCCCTCTCATTTTTTTACTCTTTATCATCCCGGGGACAATCTACGGATATGTCGCGGGAACGGTTTCCAGCCATCGAGACGTAATCGCTGGCATGACTCAAGCAATGCAGACGATGGCTTACTACCTG
>JAQWQN010000105.1 GCA_029244465.1 Pseudomonadales bacterium | reverse complement strand
AGCCACTTTGCAGCGGTTTTGGGTCCAACCTTCGGTACACCTGGAATGTTGTCGGCGCTGTCTCCCATCAAGGCCAGGTAGTCGATGATCTGTTCTGGCGTGACACCAAACTTCTCCACAACCCCGTCTCTATCCATGGTTGTCTCGGTCATGGTGTTCACCAGCGTGACATGCTCTGTCACAAGCTGCGCCATATCTTTGTCACCCGTCGATATGACCGTCGTTCTTTTTTTCTCGGTCGCCTGTGCAGCCAATGTCCCAATCACATCGTCCGCTTCGACACCAGAAACCACCAACAAAGGTAAACCCATCGCTTCGATAATTTGATGGATCGGCTCGATCTGTACTCGAAGATCGTCGGGCATTGATTCGCGATTCGCTTTATATTCGGAGTAGAGATCATCCCGGAAGGTCTTGCCCGGAGCGTCAAAGACAACGGCCAGCGTGGCATCCGAATAGTCTTTGGCCAGTTTGCGAATCATTGCGATCACGCCGCGTACCGCACCAGTCGGCTCTCCCGATGCGCTCGTCAAAGGAGGCAGCGCAAAGTACGCTCTAAACAGATAGGACGAACCATCTACCAACACCAAAGGATTTGTTTCTTTCGCCGCGGCCACCCTACCTCCTATGACACGCTCTTCAGTGCCCTGTATTATACCGGACCATGCTGACCCGATTCGCCTCATTCCTATTTATTTGTCTTGCCCCGAGCTTTGCGCTTGCTGCCGCCGATGAATTCGAGCGTGGACCCGACGTGGTTATTATTCAGGGTGAGGACAAAGTCGTTTACGAATTCCGCCAAAATGGTCAACTGCGCATGATCCGCGTCGTCCCCACATGGGGTAAGCCATACTATTTAGTACCTCGAGATCCAACCAAAGGCTTTGGCGACCTCCAGCGCGCAGAGGCGTTGCTGCCACAATGGGTTATCGCGGAATTTGAATGAGCGCAGTTTTCAATAATTCCGAAACAGAGATTTCTCAGGCTCTAGCGCCATTCGATGTCGGCGAATTGCTCGAGTATCGAGCCGCAATCCATGGCATCGAAAATTCTAACTATTTTATCAAGGCGCGCAAAAACGACCGTGCGAGAATTTATGTGCTGACTTTCATCCGGCAGAGACCCAACGCCGGTGACCTATATTCTCCGATGATGAATGCACTTTATCAACACGGGTTACCGGTCGCGCCCCCCCTGCAGCGCGTCAGCGACCCCTCGAGTGATAAGCTACCCGTACTATTGCAAGCTTGTTTATCGGGCAACCACATTGTCAATCCGATGCAACGGCAAATCGAAGGTCTTGGCCGCTTTACGGCGCGGATGCACTTATGTATGTCGCAATCGGGTCTTGCTCTGCCGGCTTTTCCAAGAACACCCAAATGGATGCGAGACACGATCGATCCTTGGCTAAAAGGTGTTTCTTACACAAACCGAAAGGTATTAGAAGAAACCATCAATAAAGTCGATAGACTCCTGCAGAGAGGCGACGTCATCTCACTACCTAGAGGTATGATTCACGGCGACCTCTTCCGCGATAATGTGCTTTTCAATGAACGCGGACTGACAGGTGTTCTGGACTTCCACCACGCCTCATCCAGCTATTGGCTGTTCGATCTGGCAGTTATCGCCAACGACTGGTGCACTGATTCACAAGGACGTCTTGATCCCGATCGAACCCGAGCGCTCTTAAAAAGCTATCACCAGATCAGGCGTCTCACCGAACAAGAGTTGTGGTTCTTCTCAAGTTTCACACTTTATGCCGCATTGTGTTTCTGGATCTCTCGGCTCACCGTGAACTTAGCCGCCAAATCGGAAAAAGGGGTGCGCAGTAAGAATTCAGAGGAATTTAAGCGGATAGTCGTAGAACACATTGGACACCCTCTTTATCTGGACCCACGAATTTTCGATATCTGTTAGCTAACGCCTAAATCGCCTCCAACAGAAACAGCGCGAACCAATCTTTCGCATCTGACCACTGACGCGTTTGTTTAAATCCTGCTTCTGAGGCAATCGCTCGAAATTCTTCCGGATGGAACTTATAAGAGTTTTCAGTGTGTAACTCTTCATCCGCATCAAAGCGAACTTCTTGTCCGTTGACCTCAACAACTTGATCTGTCCGACTACGTAAGAACATCTGAATACACCCTTCGTTCTCGTTGTAACGCGCGTCGTGATCAAATTGTTGGACATCAAATGTAGCTCGTAACCGGTCATTAAGGTGCAACAGCACGTTCAGATTAAACTCAGCCGTCACTCCCTTCGTGTCATTATAGGCATCGGTCAATATTTCGACGGGCTTCTTGCGATCAACACCGATAAGCAACGCACTCCCTGAACCCAATTCGGTGTGTACGTTCGCCAAAAACCGACGTGCTGCAGCCGGTTCAAAGTTACCGATCGAAGAGCCTGGAAAGAAACCGACCTTACGCAGTCCATTCGTGATGGCCGGTAAAACCAAGGGTTGGCTGAAATCCGCACACACGGGATAAACCCGCAACCATGGATAGTCCTCATAAAGTCTTTCAGCATTTGCCTTTAGATGCTCCTGGGAAATATCGATCGGTACATACGCATCCGGCGTCACTGCTTCCAGGAGTTTGCGAATTTTCAGGGATGAACCACTGCCGTATTCGACAACGCACAAGTCATCGCCCAACAAAGTCGCAACCTCATCGAGATGCGTTTCGAATAAGCCAAGCTCCGTTCTCGTTACATAATATTCTTCGAGTTCGGTGATCGCTTCGAAGAGCTCTGAGCCTCGCTGGTCGTAAAAATATTTCGGCGAGATCTGCTTAGGCTGCCCTGAGAGCCCCTCGATCACTTCCGAAGCCATATCCGCTTCGCCCGGCTCATAGTCGAAAAAAACAAACTCTCCAATCCGATCACTCATATCCATTGTGCTGCTCAACGCCTAAACATCCTTTGCCAAACGAAGCCCACTGAACTGCCATCGATCCGGTGGGTAGAAAAAGTTCCTGTAACTCACGCGCAAGTGCTCTCGCGGTGTGGCAATTGACCCTCCTCGAAGCACCAACTGACTGCTCATAAATTTACCGTTATATTCACCGAGTGTGCCGGGCATTGTTTTGTAGCCGGGGTAGGCCGCATAGCTCGAACTCGTCCACTGCCAAACCTGACCAAACAATTCTCGACAGCCTTGATCTTCGGCCGAACTGTCAACGCCGTTAGGATGATAAGACTCAGACTCCACAAAACAATTGTCGGGTGCGGCCAGCGGTTCTGCGTTTGAGGCGACTTTTTCCCACTCAAATTCCGTCGGCAGCCGAGCACCAGCCCAAGCGGCATAGGCAAACGCCTCATGTGCTGATAGATGGACTACCGGCGCGGACATTTGCAACGGTCTCTGCCCACTGAGTCGAAATTCAAACCACTCGCTATCCTGTTTTCGCCAATAACGCGGATGTTGCCACTGTTCCTGTTGCACGATCGCCCAACCATCCGATAACCACAAATTAGGTAAGCGGTAACCGCCATCCCGGATGAACTCGAGAAACTCCCCGTTCGTGACTAACCGATCAGCCATTTGAAAGGGGTGTAAGAGCGCCTCGTGTCTCGGCAGTTCATTGTCAAAGCAAAATCCAGAGGTCGCGCCCACGGCTACGATGCCGCCGTCAACCGATAGGTATCCCATGGGCCCAAGTTCCCGGTCATCCACTAGATCTGTCGCTCGATAGACAGGGTAAAGTGGATTTTGCGCAAAGTGGTGTTTCAGGTCCGTCAGCATCAACTCTTGATGTTGCTGCTCATGATGCAATCCAAGCTCGATACGCATCAACCAGTCGCTGTTATCGCGCGCCGCGACGATCAGCGCGAGAACCGCTTCATCGATTGCCGCTCGATAGGCAAAAACCTCTGCCACTGTCGGCCTAGACAAGTCACCGCGATGCGGTCTTGGGAAAGGTTGCCCAACGCCGTTGTAGTATGAATTAAAGAGATACTCATACTCTGCCCTAAACGCCTTATACCCATGCATATAAGGCTTAAGAACGAATGTCTCGAAAAACCAGGTTGTATGAGCAAGATGCCACTTGATTGGACTGGCATCATCCATCGATTGGAGACCAAAGTCCTCTATCTCCAAAGGCTCACAAAGATATTCACTCTGTCCGCGGACGGCGCGATATCGATCAAGTCTGTGTGTTAAGGCTTCCGCAGATTGCGCCGTCATGCGGCTCCTTAGAAACGGGCATCCAACGATTGGTAGGTCAGCCTAATGGTCTCAGCGTCATGCGGCAACTTCATGAAACCATGGTAGTGCCCCTGTGGATTAATCAATACGATATTGCCTGTGTGGTCAACGCTAAACCCACCGTTGCCGTCCGGCACTTTGGCAAACGCGACATTAACTTGCTGGGTCAGTGACGCCAAGACATCCCGGGGCCCTGTGGCACCTTTAAATCGAGGGGAAAAGTACTGTGCGTATTCTGTGACTTCAGAGGGGCTATCGCGATCAGGGTCGACCGAGACTAAGACACCCTGGAATGCCCGCGTTCTTTTTTCAGCCGATTCCCGAATTGCAAGATCCGCCTTACCGAGCGCTGACATACTCGTTGGACACACATCTGGGCAACGCGTAAAGCCAAAAAAAATAAAGCTCCATTTCCCCTTGAGGTCATTATTTGAAAACTCTGCGTCGCCAAGTTGCAGAGAAAAAGGACTGATATCCCTGGGTTTCGGCAATAAAAATACGCCTTTGTCTCGAAGTTCATCATCTGAAAGCTGTGGTAGGCGCGTCGTAGCGTAGATGAACATGACTACCACGATGGCAATAAAGCCCAGACATAGACTGACCGTTTTCGCTACACCTCTCATCTTTAGGCCGAAACAGACTGCCATTCAATCAGGTGCATCGCCTGTTCCGGCACAAACATGTAGTGGTCAGCTAACAAAAACAAGAATAAGACCCCGAGGTAGACGATCGAATAGCGGAATGTCGCCATGGGCGCTTTCGGGTTTCTTGCTTGAACCAAAATAATCGCCCAATAAATGAAGCCGGCCCCCAGCGCCAAAGCGCCAGCAAGATAGAGCAAACCAGACATACCAATCAAAAATGGCAGGACGGTGGAAATTACTAATATCACGGTATACAAAAGGATGTGCAGGCGCGTGAACCTTTCTCCATGTGTCACGGGCAACATGGGAGTTCCGACCTTCGCATATTCATCTTTACGTTCTAGGGCTAAGGCCCAGAAATGCGGCGGCGTCCATGCAAATATGATCAACACCAACAGCAAACCGCCGGCGTCGATGCTATTTGTCACCGCAGTCCAACCGAACAGCGGTGGGGCGGCGCCAAATAATCCGCCAATCACGATGTTCTGTGGCGTCGCCCGCTTTAAATAGAGGGTGTAGACCAGACCGTAGCCAACCCAGGATGCTAAGTTCAACCATGCCGTCAATGGGTTGACGAAAACCCAGAGAATAAGCAACCCGGCAATGCCGGTGATCGCGGAAAAGACGAGTCCTTGGAAATTATTTACCCGGCCCATTGCTGCAGGTCGCGATTCAGTGCGCGCCATACGCGCATCGATATGAGAATCCGCTACATGATTAACGACCGCAGCTGATCCTGCCACTAAGGCAACGCCGATCAACCCAAACACAATAACGTCGATCGCAACCATCCCTGGCGTTGCTAAAAACATTCCAACGAGTGCGCAAAGCAGCATGAGCAGCACAACCCGGGGTTTGGTCATCTCCAGATAATCACGCCAACTGGCTTGCATAATGGTCACTTCAGTCATCACGATAGTCTAACTATTCTTTTCGATTTTGCCGAGCGCTCAAGTTTACAGCAACCTGACTAAAAAGGAGAAAATCGCGCATAGTGCGATTGTCCAGCGCAACACTCTAGAGTGCGAAGTCGTCAGCCAATTTGGGACACGTTGAGCAGCTTCTTTAAGTCTTCAAGAATCAGCTTAGGGTTCGCATCCATCGGGTAGTGGAAGACTAGATTTCCGTTAGGGTCAACGACATAGACCCCGCACGGCACGGCCGTTGCACCCAATGGGATACGGTAAAGTTTTGGATAAATCTCTCCGAGATCGGGTTGTTGCCCATAAACGTCTGTGTATGCGCGTCGCACGCGGCTCGCTTCTCGCGCCAACAAAATATGCAGTGCGCGCAGGTCTTTGACCATCTGCTGACATTGCCCATCGCAACTTTGATCAACCACCCAAAGCCACCAGTGTCTGGCATCTGACACACTCAACGACCAGCCAAGCTCAACGGTTGTTCGCGGCGGAGTCACAAACTCACCATTGTTGGTAGTCGCCCATCCGCTATTGTTAGCACTTACGGCATAAAACAGTAGATAGGACCCGCCCAGTGTCGCTAGCGCAAGACTCAGGATTGACAGAAGTTGTCTTCTACCGCGATTTGCTGTTACTTCATCACTCATCTTTGAATTCCTGCCGCCAGCCAAAATAAAAATATAGGATCACTAGCGTGCCGCACAACCCAAACCACGTCGCAGCGTAACCCAGATGTTTATCATCACTGAGGACTTCAGCGAACGGTGCTGCTGCCAGCGTTCCAACCTGCCCGGCCTCAAGCCGAATCTCGACAGGCTCCGCAGCAACCTCCTTCGCCATGCGCGCTATGTCCCGACGCTGCACCCTCTTAGGCCACCTGCTTGTCCACTGGTCTTGATCGTACACAGGTATTAGACCTGTCTCGGGCCACACAGCCCCGATCGTGCGAACTAAACCCCTCGGCCAGTCCACCTCGGGCAGCTGTTCACGGAAGGGAGAAGCAGCCACGAAACCCCGGTTAACTAAAAGCGTTTGTCTTGCTGTCCGAAACGTATGCACGACCCAATAGCCCGTTTGCCCCGAGCGAACCTGGTTATCGACAAGATAGTATTGCGGTAAGAATTCACCCGTCAATTTTATCCGGCGAAAGGGGTCTTCCATGTCCGCATCCATTGAAGGCACCGGCAGGGTTGTTAGTTTGTCCAAATAGGCCATTTCTAGATCTCTCTTTTCAGCCCCTCGTTCTAACTGCCAAAGACCCAACAGAATGGTTATCGGAACAAACGCACCTACCAATAAATTCATTCTAAGCGATCGTACAAACACCATCGGCCTTAACTCCGCCTTCCAAACTATGTCGATCAATGCTTAACTTCGCGCCCCGATTGGAACGGACGTTTTGCTCAAAGTACTCATTATTGTCCTCCTGATCTGCGTCACGATTAGCCTATTTAGTGGCTTGGTTTTTCTATTTCAGGACACAGATCGCAGCGACTCAAAGCGTACCCTGTGTGCGCTCGGTATTCGCGTGAGCCTAGCGTCATTACTCATACTGACGATTTCATACGGTTTATACACTGGCGAATTGCAGATGGGGGTCAACGCTCCATGGCACGGTGTGGTACCTCAGGCGCAAGCCAAGGAATAACCCCCGAGCCCAAACAAAAAACAAAAAAGGGGCTAAACGCCCCCCCCCTTTGCAGACTCTTTATCGCGCGACTAGACAATGTATACAAATACAAAAAGCCCCACCCAAACCACGTCCACAAAATGCCAGTACCAGCTCGCTGCTTCGAAACCGAAGCAATCTTCGGCCGTAAAGTGGCCCTTGCGTGCACGCAGGAATTGCACGAGTAGAATGAACGTACCTAGCGTCACGTGGAACCCGTGAAATCCAGTCAAAAGAAAGAACGTCGACCCGTAAATACCCGTCCCCAGGGTAAGGCCCATATGGTTGTATGCTTCAACATACTCTAGAACCTGGAGGCACAGAAATGCGATACCCAGCAAAACCGTCAGACCAAGCCAGAGATTAAGTTTTGCCCGCTTTGACTCTTTGATTGCGCCATGCGCTACGTGCACGGTCAAGCTGGATGTCAGCAGAATGACCGTGTTGTAGAACGGTAAATATCCGGTCCAGCCAGCAACGCTCGCTGGCGCGCTCATATTTTGCTCTGGCCCAGGAAATACGCCCGGATTGGGGGTCGACATGACTGGCCAAACCGATTCAAAATCTGGCCACAAGTATTCCCCTGTTATCCCTTTAGCGCCTTCTCCACCTAGCCACGCAACAGAAAGCACTCGCGCATAAAATAGAGCGCCAAAAAATGCCGCAAAAAACATGACTTCGGAAAAAATAAACCACCCCATACCCCAGACGTAGCTGCGCTTCAGCGCTTCGTTGGCCATTCCTTGTCGATTTTCCGTTATGACCTTTGCATACCAAAAGTACAGAACCACCGCGACCAGACCAAAACCGATCATAGCCTGTGTCAGGCTACCCGACCCCCCAGCCGAAGTCGCATTCAGGTATGAACCAAGGCCCGTCAACGTCAACATCACAGCACCGGCGAGCACCACCGGATACCATCCGTTGTGCGGCACATAATAAATGGATGAATCTTCTGCGGGATTCGCCATAACTAACTCCTCTCAGCCTCCGGTCAAGTCACCGGTCTGCATCGACTCGGTAACATCAAATAATGCGTAACTCAAACTAATCGATTGCACGTTTTTCGGTAGCTCACGGCCAACGATAAAACGCATGGGCATTTCCATTTCTTCGCCGGGCTGCAAAACTTGCTGGTCGAAACAAAAACACTCTGTTTTATGAAAATACTCCGTCGCAGATATAGGCACGAGAGAGGGGATTGCTTGGCCCATCATTACCTTATCCGTTGTGTTTTTAACAAAGAAACTGACTTCTTCTAGCTTTCCCGGGTGCACTCTGACGCCACCATATTCGGGCCAAAAATCCCAACTCATCCCTCCATTTGTATTGGTAATAAAGTTAATTTTTATCAGTCGTGACGTGTCCGGTCGCGTCGTTGCGGGATCGTACGTGTACGGGCCACCGGTTTTTCCATTCAACCCTGTGACCTCACAGAATAGGTCATAGAGCGGCACCAGCGCAGCGACGAATCCGCACATACCAAGCACAATCAAGCACAGCCTTTTGACTGTTCGCATAATCTCTTGCTGCTGGTGTGTGTTACTCATCGATCGCCAACGTACCGCCTTACCCGTGCACTTCTGCGTCCGTTACGACAGGGGGGTGTGTAAAACTGTGATAGGGCGCTGGAGACGGTAACGTCCACTCCAATCCACGAGCACCTTCCCATGGTCGCGCAACGGCAGGCTTACCACTTTTAATTCCATGCAGAATCACAAAGAGGAAAAACAGCTGTGAAAATCCGAAAATGAACGCTCCAATACTGGAGACCATATTGAAGTCAGCAAACTGCAGCGCGTAATCGGGCACGCGTCGTGGCATCCCAGCAAGGCCAGAAAAATGCTGTGGGAAAAAAGTCACATTTACGCCGATAAACGACAACCAAAAATGAATCTTGCCCAGTGACTCGCTGTACATTTTGCCCGTCCATTTTGGAAACCAGAAATAGACCCCTGCAATGATCGAGAACAACGCACCTGGGACCAATACGTAATGAAAGTGGGCCACAACAAAATAGGTGTCGTGATACTGATAGTCCGCAGGTGTAATCGCAAGCATCAATCCCGAGAAGCCACCCATTGTAAACAAGACGACAAACGCAATGGCAAATAGCATAGGCGTCTCAAAAGTCATGGACCCTTTCCACATCGTCGATATCCAGTTGAAGACCTTCACCCCAGTCGGGACCGCGATCAACATCGTCGAATACATGAAAAACAGCTGTCCCGCTAAGGGCATCCCCACGGTAAACATATGGTGTGCCCAAACGATAAAGGACAGAAACGCGATTGAGGCGACGGCATAAACCATCGAGTCATAGCCGAACAACTGTTTGCGCGCAAACGCCGGAATAATATGTGAGACGATGCCGAATGCGGGCAAGATCATGATATAGACCTCGGGATGACCGAAGAACCAAAAGATGTGCTGGAACATCACGGGGTCACCCCCACCTGCAGCGTTGAAAAAGCTTGTATCGAAATGGATATCGAAGAGCATCATCGTGACCGCACCCGCCAACACAGGCATAACTGCCAGCAATAGATAAGCAGTAATAAGCCAGGTCCATATAAACATCGGCATCTTCATCAACGTCATGCCAGGTGCACGCATGTTCAAGATCGTCGCAATAATGTTGATGCTACCCATGATGGAAGATGCACCCATCATGTGTACGGCAAATATAAAGTACGTGACCGAGTCGGGTGCGTAAGTTGTGGACAGCGGCGCGTAGAATGTCCAACCAAAGTTCGGTCCGCCGCCATCGGAAAAGAGTGTCCAAATCATGATTCCAAATGCGAAGGGCAAAATCCAAAACGATAGGTTGTTCATCCTCGGCAACGCCATATCTGGCGCTCCAACCTGCATCGGAACTAGCCAGTTCGCCAGACCGACAAACGCTGGCATGATGGCACCAAAGACCATGATTAGGCCGTGATTGGTTGTCATCTGATTGAAGAATTCCGGCTTGAGAAACTGCAGTCCTGGCTGGAAAAGCTCACTTCTAACGATCAGCGCCATTACGCCACCGATAAGGAACATCAAGAAGCTAAACCACAAATACATCGTCCCAATGTCTTTGTGGTTCGTCGTGAATAGCCACCGCGCCAAGCCTTTTTCTGGTCCGTGCTGACCGCCAGCATGTTGGTCCACCGAATAGTCGGCAGCGTGGTGATCTGTATGGATAACTTCGCTCATTACAGATCTCGGTATTGACCAGCCATTAAATTAACAACATCCGCGGGTTGCGTGACATCACCCGCGTTGTTGCCCCATGCATGCCGCTCGTATTGGACGACCGCAGCAACTTGGCGCGCGTCGAGCTGCTTACCAAATGCTTGCATCGCGGAACCAGCAACCCCATCAAGGATTAATCGAATATGATCATCGCGAGCTCCCGTCGTGACGGCTGTGTCCACCAGGGAAGGGAATGCGGGAGGAATACCCTGACCATTGACCTGATGACAAGACATACAAAAACGGGAGTAGACCTGCTCACCTTCGTGCATAAGTTCGTCTGTTGTCAGCACCTGCGAGATGGCCTCTCGGCGAATCGCGGCCAACTTAACTTGCTCGTCGTACCAAGCGTCGAAAGCCTCTTCCTCCATCACTTCAACGACGATGGGCATAAACCCGTGGTCCTTACCGCACAACTCCGTGCATTGCCCACGATAGATCCCGGGCTCAGGCACAATGGTCCAGAGCTCATTCAACATGCCAGGTACGGCATCTCGCTTAATGCCAAAATCAGGCACCCACCACGCGTGGATCACATCCTCTGAAGTGACTAAAAAGCGAACTTTTCGATTTGCCGGAATTCTTAGACGATTGTCCACCTCAAGCAGATAAAATTCACCCTTGGCGGCGCGGTTCTGAATCTCATCCTGCGGCGTCGTCAGCGCAGAAAAGAAAGAGAACGTCTGGTTGAAATTATCGTCGAGGTATTTGTATTCCCATTTCCACTGATAGCCGCGAACTTCCACATTCATGTCCTCGCCGCCAGTGTCATACATCGCGATTAGAACTTGCGTCGCAGGGATGGCCATAATGATCAAAATAAGGGTTGGAACCACAGTCCAGGCAATTTCTAAGCGAGTACTCTCATGAAACTGCGCAGCTTCGTGCCCTGCTGAACGTCGGTGATTTACAATCGACCAAAACATGACACCAAACACGATAGCACCGATAACGACACAGATCCAAAAAATGACCATATGCAGGTCGTAGACCTGACGACTGATATCAGTCACACCGACACGCATATTCAGTTCATCAGCATACGAACGACTGACTAGTAACAGCGCACCCAACACGCTGGCAAACGTTCCTACTTGTTTCATCGCGTAAAGTCTCGCTTCTGGTATCTGCTTATAATCACTTACGTCGTCCTATAGGTCTGCGTAGACCTAACTAACGCCGGCCATAGGCTTGCGCCTACCGTCCTCGGCATCGCTTAAATTTCTTGGTTTTGACATCTCTACTTACCAAAACGCAACTACAATTCTGGCGCAAACTAGGCCTATACGACCTTGGTCGAATTGAGTTTCGCGAATTCCTATTTGGTAGATGTTGACGTGATAGACGCATGTAGCTGCCCGCCAACGCGCGGCATTATAGCAACGAAAATCTCAACAGCAACTTCAATATCGACTATTTTGGTTTATCTGCTGGCTTAGCTTGCGAATGCAAATCCATGATTTGTAGCGCCTGCGCCGCGGTCGATTGCGAACCCCGCTCACGACGCTCCGGCTTTCCCCTTGGAATACCGGCAACCGACGCAGTACCGACCTTTTGGCTCACGGTGTAACCACATTCAACACAGCGCTGAGATTCTGTTTCCACCAACTCGCCGACCTCTATAACGATCCGGTCAAGCGCTCGACACTCCGGACAGACTGCGCCTGCGATAAACCTTCGCATCACAAGCCTTCCTTGACCGCTAACCCGGCTAGAATGCTATCGTAGACAGGGTTGGTGTCTGGTCTTCGACCCAGCCAAATTTCATAACTAAGCGCCGCTTGCTCTATCAACATGCCTAGGCCGTCGACACTTTGCTTGGCCTGGCCGCTCATCTGCTTGTGAAAGGCCGCATTAGGCCCATAGCTCATGTCATAGCAGAATGTCGATTCGAGTTGTTTGATACTAATCGGTAACGCCAAATCCTGTCCGGCTAAACCGGCAGACGTGGCATTGATTACTAAATCGACGTCTTGACCCGTCAAATCAGCTGTCATCGCGACACTTTTTAACTGCGCACGGGCTGGCACATGCCGACGCAAATCGGCACATAGCGCATTCGCTTTGTCGAGCGTTCGGTTGGCAATCAAGATCGAGCCAACACCAGCATCGAAAAGTGGCAGAACAACACCTCTTGTTGCGCCACCCGCGCCAAGAATGAGAACATTGGCTTGAGCAAGGTCCACGCCCCATCGATTCGCCAAATCTCGCACCAGACCCTGGCCATCCGTGTTATGACCGCGACAAACACCGTCCGCGCAAAAGTGGATCGTGTTCACCGCCTTGGCGGCTCGAGCATCAACACTTGGCAAATCTACATACGCAAACGCGACCGCCTTATGTGGGACGGTAACGTTCATGCCTATACCACCTGCCTGACGAAAAGCGTCCGCTCTCACCTTAAATTGCCCCACGGGTACGGTTTCGGACCCATAGCTCACTAGGTCACCGAGTTGTGCGGCAAAAAGATCGTGGATATCCGGCGACAAGGAATGACCCACCGGATCACCAACCACCTGTAATCGAGTTTTCACGTGTTCATACTCGTTAGCTCTAACCCCGGATTATGCCACCACCAACCTGATGAATGGTGCTTGGCACGCCAACATTTTGTACCCGACCAGGCAGGATCCAATCGACCTCCTCACTGAACAGTTCCCGAGCCTCACTTTCTTGTGTTACGGCTGGCTGACCGGATCGATTTGCAGACGTCGATATCAATGGTTGCCCGAAGCTCGCCGCCAACGCTCGCGCCTGTACATGGCCAGGAACACGGCAGGCGATTGTTGGCCTCGAACCGGTCACCCGCGCGTCGAACCTTTGGTTGGGTAAGATCCAAGTATGCGGTCCCGGCCACGTGGCCTTAATTGCCGCTACTTGAGATTCGGAAAGCGTCGCGAGCTCTGGGCCAAACACTTCAATAGAGCCTGCAATCACAATCAAGCCCTTTTCGACCGCACGCTGTTTTATCGCCAGGATTTTCTCGACGGCTACTGTGCACCCAGCATCGCAAGCAAAACCCCAGACCCCTTCGGTCGCATGGGCAACGACCCCGCCACCGGCCAAAACATCGAGCGCAGCATCGAGGGCCGCGCGATTCAACTCATCATTTGCTTCCGCCATGGAATGCGCCAGCCTGGCTTCGTACTACAAATCTGCCTGCACAGATTCGTTCTGTTTAGCAACTTTCGCCCTGTTTGTGGCTCGATCATCAACCAATTTTTTTGCTAAAGATTCGTCACCTAACGACAGCATTTGTCCGGCAAGATACGCCGCATTCTTCGCGCCTGCTTTTCCGACGGCGACCGTGGCAACCGGGATCCCGCCAGGCATTTGCACAGTTGACAGTAAGGCATCAAACCCCTGCAGGGGTCCACTATCGATCGGCACGCCGATCACTGGTCTCACAGTGTGAGCCGCTACGGCGCCCGCTAAGTGCGCCGCCATGCCGGCCGCACATATAAACACCCCACAATTACGTGCTTCAGCATCCTGGATGTACTGTTTGGTTTCCTCCGGCGTACGGTGTGCGCTCGTCACCCGCACCTCAAATTCAATACCCAGATCATTGAGCACACCCGTCGTCCCTTTCATCACCGGCCAATCGGACTCCGACCCCATCAATATTGCTACCCACGCCATCTCGACACAACTCCCTATAGTAAAGACGTGGCAATATACCCGTCGCTCGCCTGACGGACAATTCCAGTCAGCTCGAGCAGGGACAATTCTACAAATAGTCGATCTTCCGGCCACCCCGTCAGCTCAACCAGTTGATCAAATTGCACGGCAAAGCCTGAGACTAGTTTGACGAGGTAGGCCTGTTCACCACTCAGACCATGTATTGGCGCCGTCGGTGTTGAAATCGGCTCAATGCCGAGTGACTCAAGAATTTGGCCAGAGTCAGAGACTAGCTCCGCGCCTTGTCGAATCAAGCGATGGCAGCCGCGACTGGTCGGGTTATTTATCGGTCCCGGTATCGCAAAGACCTCTCGACCCTGCTCGAGCGCCAGACGAGCAGTAATCAATGAGCCGCTTTTTTCACCCGCTTCTACCAGTAAGACGCCGTTGCTGAGACCGCTAATGAGTCGGTTTCTTTCCGGGAAGTGGTACGGGCGTGGTGAGACAGTAGCGGCATACTCGCTAATCACCAGTCCCTCCGCCGCACCGATCTGCTCAGCAAGACGCGCATGAGATTTTGGGTATATCTGAGCAATTCCGGAGCCTAGACAGGCGATCGTTCCGCTTGAACTTGCTAGCGCGCCACGATGCGCCGCACCATCAATCCCAAGTGCCAAGCCGCTCGTTATGACAACACCCGCGGTGCCCAGTTCCCGGGCAAACCGCTCGGCGATCTCTGCACCTACACGCGTACACCGCCGTGCGCCGACCACCGCTACATTTGGTCGAGCAAGCAAACTTGTATTCCCAAGCATTTCAAGCACGAGCGGTGGATCAGGTATCGCTTTGAGCACTGCTGGGTAATCTGGATCTAGATACCCAACGACTTTGCTGGCTTGTGTTGGTCGCATACCTGCCCAGTGACGGGTACGTGGCTGCGTCGGTTTCTGCTGACGGAGGAATACAATCGCTGAATCGGGGTCTTTGTGGCTATCTGGACCTTCTTCGAGTGCAGCAACAATCGCGCTCCGGGTCCACCGTTGCAACATCCAAAGTAGTGTTTGTGTCTCAGGCGTCAGAACGAAAGTCTTGGTCGCAACGGGTGGCACAGTATTTTCTGAAGACGCCAACGACGCCAGGCGAGAAAGACCCTGCCTGTTGTCAGGGAACTGCGCTTTAGGATTAAGGGTTTCGCACCTCGTCACTCACCGAGAGTGGACGCTCTGTCATTAGCACTAGGCCGTAGGATAATTTATCAAATGTACGAAACACCATCAGCAATCCGGCACGTTCGCTTGGCAGCTGGATTGTTTCGTTGGCTATTCGATCACGTGTTAATGCGCCTTTTTTGTAGATCGCGAGGACGTTACCAACTTCTAATCCTTCTCGCTCACCTCGGTTGAGTACGACTACGTCGTATTGGCCAACCTGAGTGACACCGCTGACGACTGAAATGATCTCGCCACGCAAGTCTCCTTCCGGCGCACTCGGGAAGAAGTTGGAGTCGACGCTACGCGCTTCCGTGGGAAGGACACGGTCTCCGATTTGCACTTCCTCGCGGGTACTGGTGACGCGCAGGGTCGATACGTCAGTATCTTGCGCAACAGATGTTCCCATTCCTATATAGGTTGCTTCGCGACCAAGCACCTCTTCCGTCTGCGGGTCGACGTACAACGGTCCACGCCGCACAAGGCTGAAAGCCTCACCATCAGCTAATGCGCCTCGGACATACACTCTATCGCCAGCACCGAGGACCAAGCGCTTACCTTCGCCTTCCACAACGTAAGGTGCAGCCAGCAAAGTCGCGTCATCGACTATGCGGTTTTGGACCAAGAAGCCTTGAATTGCGTCGAGGCTGATTGTTGGTATGGCAGCATCTAATGGCGTCGCGCGAATTTGCGGCGCCAACGTTACACTATCCGACGGCGACATTTTGAATGTTCTACCCGCCTCACCGCGTCGCAGCGACAAGCGCGGTTGGCCATTGACATAAACCAGCGAAATTTCGTCGCCCGGATAAATGAGGTGTGGGTTGTCGATCTGGGGATTGATCTGCCAAATTTCGGGCCACAGCCAAGGCCTTGATAGAAAGACTCCGCTGATATCCCACAGCGTATCACCTTTGACAACGGTGTAGACCTCGGGGTGGCCCGGCTTCAGATGTTCGGCGATGTCATTGGCCATAGCTGACGACACTCCTAAAACGCCGCCCGCTATAAGCGAGACCGTTAGTAAGCACCCGCTTACAAAGCTGCGCAGCGATTTAGGCATTTTGCTCTTCCGGAGATACACGTCTGCACACATCCTTTGTTCGACCCCTTATTAGTAAGGATAATTACAGGGCGCTTTGGCGAACCGCCCATGTTACTGTCCAGAACCTTGTCGGCGCTAATTCAAGTCTAAAAAACTTCATAACTTCAAAGACAAGCGTGCTAACCGTTATAATCACGCCATCTTAGCAGCACGTCTTAGAGCAATACTAGAGACAGTTCACACCGCTCGAATAGCTATTATGAGTTTACTTAACATCCTTCAATACCCGGATCCGCGTCTACGCACAGAGGCAAAACCCGTCTTCGAATTTGACGCATCGCTCAAGAAACTCACAGAGGATATGTTGGAAACCATGTACGACGCGCCGGGTATTGGTCTGGCGGCCACCCAAGTAAACGTTCATCAGCGTATTATAGTGGTCGATATCTCTGAGACTCGAGACAAGCCGTACATTCTGATTAACCCGAAACTAACGCTTATTGGCGAGCCCTTCGAGGCGGAAGAAGGCTGTCTATCCGTACCAGGCTTCTACGAAACCGTGACGAGATTGGAGCAGATTTCGGTTAGCGCATTACATATAGATGGCTCCGCACAAGATTTCGAAGCGGAAGGTTTATTGGCCGTCTGTATACAACACGAATGCGACCATCTAGAAGGAAAGCTTTTTGTGGACTATTTGTCTGGCCTGAAAAGAAACCGCATTCGCAAGAAACTAATAAAGCAACAAAAGTTAAACGCGTGACTCAGGCAGATTCAAATAACCTCCGTATGGCCTTTGCCGGGAGCCCACAGTTTGCCGACATTGTACTCAACAACCTCATTGCAGCTGGTATCCTGCCAGTCGTGGTCTATACGCAACCTGACCGACCACAAGGTCGCGGGCGAAGATTACGACCAAATCCGGTGAAGTTATCGGCCACGGCCGCCCAATTTCCCGTTGAACAGCCCGTCACGTTACGCAACGCAGATGCCGCCTCTAGGCTCGCAAGCTATGTTCCGGATATCCTGGTCGTGGTGGCATACGGTCTGATTTTGCCCGCACCAATCCTCGATGTTCCGCGCTTTGGCTGTCTTAACGTACATGCTTCTTCATTACCACGGTGGCGCGGCGCAGCACCCATAGAGCGAGCTTACATGGCTGGTGACGAGAAAACCGGCACCTGTATCATGCAGATGGACGAAGGACTAGACACGGGACCGGTATACAAACACTCCGAAGTTGCCATCAAGAACCATCAAGAGATAGAGGCGTTAGAACTCAAACTCGCCGAGGTCGGGAGCCGCGACTTAATCGCCGTCCTGGAAGAATTTAGGCTCGCCAAAGCGACTAACTCAGCGCCGCCAACACCCGCTGCACAAAGAAAAATTGGCGCCAACTATGCCCGTAAACTCACGAGTGAAGATCGAGTGCTGGACTGCCACCAGTCAGCGCTTCAAGTCGCTAGAAAAATCAACGCATTAGCCGCACGCATGCCCGTTCGCTGCCGCATTGCCGGCAAATCAGCGCAACTACTTGCTGGTGAGGAAGTGGATGCCTCTACTCCCGCTGCGGCAGGCACGGTAGGTAGCATTTCGTCGCTATCGAGGGAGGGCGTCACTATCCAATGCGCAACCGGCAGATTGCTAATAACCCGACTCAAATTCGAGGGAGGCAAGGGCGCCGTTTTGGATGGTACCCATTTACTCAACGGGTTTAGACAGATCCTGACACCTGGAACTACCGTCAGTTGAAGGGCTCCAGCGGACAACGCGCGCTGTGTGCTCGATGCCTGAATGCGATTATTTTCGATAACCGAACGATCGATCAGGTTGTCAACGAGAAGGTATTCCCCGAAGCACGAGAAACAATTTATGGCGTAATTCGTTACCTACCGGGTTTATCACAACAGGTCAGCGAATATTTAGACAAACCCCTTAGAGCAAAAGACAATGAAGTCTGGTGCTTATTGTTAGTTGGCGCTTACCAACTTAAATTTATGTCCATCCCTGACCATGCTGTCATTAACGAAGCTGTCTCCGCTTGTAATGCGCTCAAAAGATCCTGGGCAAAAAAATTAGTCAACGCCATTTTACGGCACGCCGCACGGGACATTGAGAAGAAAAAATTCGAACGATCGTTCGACCCAATCAATCAATATCCGAAATGGTTAAAGTCCCTCATCACGGGTCAATATCCAGACCAATCAATTGAACTCCTGCAAGCGTCGTTAACTCGGGCACCCATGGCATTACGAATCAATATCCGGCAGATCTCACCGATAGACTATCGGTCGGCGCTGACACAAGCCGGGCTAGAGTTTCGATCCGGACCATTCCCTGAAACCGTCATTTTGACAAAACCGTGTCGAACAGAGGATTTACCCGGTTTCGCGACTGGCCAAGTTTCGATTCAAGATGTTGGCGCCCAATGCGCGGCTCGACTATTAATTGACCAAACAGGCGGTCAGCTTCAAATTTCGCCAACCCTCGATGCCTGCGCCGCGCCCGGCGGTAAATTG
>JAQWQN010000091.1 GCA_029244465.1 Pseudomonadales bacterium | reverse complement strand
GCACAATGTCTTTTTTCATGAATGAACTGACGTCATTTAGATGAACGTGATTTTCAGTACCGCTGTCATCCAGGCTCAGCACATGAATCTGTGTGGTCTCAACATCTTGACGCTCTAACTCCTCCTCTAACGCTTCGAGATCATCTAGATTGTCGCTAATGAAATAATGTCTAAGTACGGTCAATTACTCTCTCCCACGGCACTAGCGCCGAATCACTGTCGGTCGCATGCACGTAAAAAGTTAATCAAATAAAATACCGAATAAAAGATAAGCTGGAATGCCGAAAAGGAACCACAATACACCGGCCGTGGCCACCACGGCGACCACACGCTCGAGTAGTTTTCGAGGGCCACTAGCCTCGCTACTCTCATTGCTCTTGTTACGCTCATCCTCTGCTTCTGTCGAAGCAGTAGACTGATTTTCTGGACTGTCCGAGGGTTGCACCGAACTACCTCTTTGTTACAGGGCGGTGAAACGAATTGCTGTAGTTTTTACACCTTTCGCTCTGGATGAGCAAGGACTATGGTAGTGAGGTGTTACCGCTAAATTCACCGTTTGATCGCTAAGGAAAAGCGTTGGCAACTAAACGTAAAAGACTCGTTCCACTCGTCTTAATCGCGGCCTCCTACTTCGCGTTGGCGGCGTTGGTGGTGTTTGTCGCCCGTGCCGGTGGACTCACCCCAGAGGAAGCCTTACTTATGCTGGTGGGCTTGTTGGGGCTCTATGTCGGCTTCGGCATCCTGATACTAATCTATCGACTCATCAACAAGTTAGAGTAATCGTACGCGTACAACAAGCGTTAAGCCGGCGACAAGCAATCAGCAACAGAAACTGATGGCTCACACCGCAAGGAGCCCTCGAACTGGTTTTCTGGGTTATTGCCGGCGTATTCGCTGTTGTCTTGTTAGTGGCAGAACTTGTTTTGCTAGCGGCAATGGCGCCGCGATCTAGTTGGCTAACGGCAGGCGTCTTTAACGTCACCCTTGGAGCACAGGATGGCCATCAAGGCATCGATTTCTCTCAGTTGCGAGAAGCAAGCACGGCATTTCTGGCCGCCCAGTGACAAAGTGGGATACTTTTTGTTTCAGATCAAAGTGACAACGAGTTCGGCATATCGGTGAGCTTTAGCGGTGGCAATTACCACTTGATGGATTACCCGCTTTTTCACCAGTCAATCGTACCGCATGCGAGAAGTTCGACAGGCGCATTCAACTCAAGAAAGTGCTCTCTTCCGCAACGAGCTCATCCCACAAAGTTTGAAAAGAAAGCCAACAAAAATTAGGACTGCCAAGAGATTGTTTCAACCTTTGTGCCATTTCCGCTGGCCAGAGCTCAGGCGTTCCAGCGGCTTCAGCAAGCAGCTGCACCTGACAAGCTCTATCCATGCTGACAAAGCGCCAAGCTGCTTCGTCCACCGTCTGACCGGTGGTAAAAAGACCATGTCCAGGCTGAATCCCTGTCCGCTTACCAGCAAACCCAGCTGCAAATTGATCGGCACTATGGCTGTCCATCGCCACTCGAGGTTCTCGCAGAATCGCTTGGTCTTCAAAGAAGATTGCCGTGTCTTGCGTGAGAGGATCGAGCGGTCGTGCAAACGCTGACCACGCCGATCCATAGATGGAGTGCGCGTGACACACAGCCGTCACCTCTGGGTAGGCACGATGAATCGCTGAGTGTAACAACACCCCCACGGGGTTTACGGGTCGAGAGCCTTGCACCAGAGTGCCTGCATGATCGACCAAAACGATATCTGAGACCCTTATACAATTGAACGAAACCCCAATCGGGTTGGCCCAGAAGTGCTCAGGATCTTCGGGATCCCGAACGGTTATATGTCCAAGTAGGCCTTGAGAAAACCCCGCTTTGCCGAAGATACGGCAAGCGCCGACCAAGCGTTCGATTCTATGCTTTCGCTCTTGCCTAGCGCTGTCGAAAACCGGAGGGGTTCGCGTGATAAATCCCGACGGTGAAGAATCTACACTCTGTTCTGCCACTAAGTTCACCTGCCTATTGATTCGTCTCCAGAATACTCGGTTTGGTGGCCAATCCAAACGCCATAGTTGTGATTCCTCGTCATTGGTACAACAATAGCTATAGAGGACGCAGCTCGAGTTAACGAGGGGTCGCAATGAGTGATATCGCTTTTCTACCAGCAAATGATTTGGCGAAGAAGATTCAGAACAAGGAGATCAGCTCTGTCGAACTCACACAGCTCTACATAGACCGGATAGAGAAGTATGATGATGATGTTAACGCGGTTGTCGTTCGGCTGTTTGAACAAGGGTTGGCAGATGCACACAACGCGGATGCCTTCTTGGCTCGAGGCCAGTCACTAGGTCCGCTGCATGGCGTGCCCATGACGATGAAAGAGTCGTACAACATCGCCGATACGCCAACGACGTGGGGAATAAAAGCGTTCTCCGATAACGTTTTCGCAGAAGATGGTGTATCCGCCAAGCGATTCCGAGCTGTTGGCGCTCATTTCATCGGCAAGACCAATGTGCCGGTGAGCTTAGGAGATTTCCAAAGTTACAATCCCATTTATGGCACCACGTGCAATCCATGGAATCTGGAGCGAACACCGGGAGGTTCTTCCGGGGGTAGTGCCGCAGCCCTTGCAGCGGGTTTGACGGGCCTGGAAGCCGGTTCCGATATCGGTGGTTCAATCCGCAATCCAGCGCACTTTTGTGGTGTCTATGGCCACAAGCCAACATTTGGCATTATCCCGTGGCAAGGACATGATCTCGTCCCCAATTCACCTGCGCCTGATCTCTCCGTGGTCGGTCCGCTTGCCCGTAGTGCCGAAGACATCAAACTCGCCTTTACCGCAATGGCTGGCGCGGCTGGTAGAGCCAGTAAAGGCTGGCAGCTAAACCTAGCCAAATCCTCATTAAGAAACCTGCAGGGCCTAAGGGTCGCGCTCTGGGCGACCGACGACCAAGCGCCCGTTGCCAAAGAAATTGAAGAAAGAGTCATTCAAGTCGGTGAGGTGCTAACAAACCTCGGAGCTAAGGTCTCCGAGGACGCGCGGCCAAATTTTGATGTGCAGCGTGCCTATCGAAACTATCTCAGTCTCCTCAGCTCGGTTATGGGTGCCGGTGACAGTAGCGACGATTTCGCAAAAACAACCCACTACGTTAGTAAACTCGATCCGGCAGACAATTCCCGATCGGCAACGACCACGCGCGGGCGAGTCATGAGCCATCGTGATTGGGTCCGGGCAAACAATTTCCGCGAAAAGTTGCGGTTTGCTTGGGATGAATTTTTTACACAATGGGATATTGTCGTCTGCCCGCAAATGGCAACAGACGCGTTCCCTCACGATCACAGGCCTTTTGCTGAGCGTACGCTTTCTGTCAATGGCATTGATCGAGATTACCTGGAACAATTGTTTTGGTCAGGCTTGGCGGTCAATTCTTATCTACCAAGCACAGTCTTCCCGAGCGGGTTGTCCATGCAAGGACTGCCAATCGGGTTGCAGGCAATTGGAGCGCCGTTCAACGATTATCTAACTATAGAGTTTAGTCGCCTGCTCACGCTGGAAGTAGGGGGCTTTGAGAAGCCGCCAAACTTTGTGTAGATCCAGGCTCGGGGTATAGCCTGGACGTCAGCCGCTAGCCGTTAAGCACCTGGTCTGACATGCCAGGCGGTGGCGCATCCATTTTCACGATACGCCCTGGAAAGCCCTTGAAGTGCGGAATACCTTGCTCGTAGTCCAAGAACTCTGGATCGTCCGGACATAGCACAGCGTCGCTACTAATAAATGCCCCTGCCAGAGGTTCTGTACCTCTGAGTTCGGGATACCACCAGCCGTGCGGCACGCGAATATGCCCTTCTTTCATAGACTCCTGCACAGAGACCTTGGCTTTCACTTGACCAGTTTCGGTTTCAAGGCTCGCCCAATCGCCATCGTCAATGCCATCACGCGCGGCGTCTGTCGGATGCATGAACAACTTGGGCGTTGGTGATCGTTTGCGTAAAACCTCTATCTGGCGTTGACCCGTTTGGAAAAAGGCGTCTTCGCGTACGCCGGTAAAGACGTAATAAGGGTAGTCAGCACTAACCGCGGGTCCTTCGCGGTAGTAAGGTAACGGGTCGAAGCCGAGTTCATCAAGCACACTCGATTTCAGTTCAACTTTTCCTGATGGGGTTGCGAAGCCAATCTTCTCGTATTTTTTGTATTCGGGAGGTTCTGCATGCATGAATGTCTTGGCTTGAAATTCGTCGAATGTCATACCGGATGGTTCTAATCGATAGTCGAGAACCTCCTCAATGCTGTCCCATGGAAAATGGTTACCGAACCCCATCCGATGCGCAAGATCGTGCCAAAATTGGAAGGTACTAGTACAATTTTCTGGTGGCTCTACTGCTTTTTGCGAAAGCGTTAGCCCAGTCCGCCAACTCCAACTATCTGCTATGTGGTTACGTTCACTGAACACATCTCCAGGAAGGACATAGTCAGCCAGCATCGCCGTTGGCGTCATGAATATTTCATGCGCAACGATCAGATCTTGATTCATCAAGCCCCGGTATATCTGATGTTGGTTCGGATAACTCAGGAGGGTGTTATTACCGAGCGTGATGAAGGCCTTAACGGCGTAGGGATCGCCTGTCTCCATGGCCCGAAACGTCGCACTCGGATTTGCCATATAGCAACCCATCACGATATCAGCGTAGCGATAACCCCAGACCTTTTCTGTCGCATCGCCCAGCATATCCTGAGCACGGTAGGTGTAAGCAGGATGCTGCTGCGAGCCAAGCTGCTTGGCGCGTTGTGCCTCACTCAACAGTTCGTGATAGCCCAGCTTGGATTCGGGCACATAATTAGGGTTGAAGCCACCGAGCAGTTCGCCACCAGCCACATCTAAATTGCCGGTTAACGCTCGAAGGATACTGTGCAGTCGAATCGCCGAAGTCGACGAGATCTGCATATCCGTTATCGGCGTCCATGGAATACACGCGCTCTCCGCGGTTGCATAAGCTCGGGCCGCTTCGGCAATGAGTTCGGCATCCACGCCGGTTATCTGCGCAACCCGCTCTAATGGGTATTCGTCGACGCGTTCACAGAATTCATCAAATCCCACGGTCCAGTTTTGAACGAAGTCCTCGTCATAGAGTTTTTCATCGATGATGACTTTTAACCAGCCAAAACACATCGCTGCATCCGTTCCTGCTCGCAGGCGCAAATGTAAGTCTGCAGTCTCTGCCTGATCAGATATACGAGGGTCAAGCACGATGACTTTCGCCCCTTTTTGGCGCGCGGCATTAAGGGCATTAAAAATCGGCGTCCAGCTGTGTTTTCGTGGATTGTGGCCAAAAAGCACAATGCATTTGCTGTTCACAATATCCGCTCCGACAAACCACCCATAGGTAAGCTTGTTAACGGCCGCCGTATTGCCGGCGCACAAGGAAACACCACTGATGTAATTCGGCGTGCCTAACGCATTCATAAAACGTCGGTCCATGCTGTGCGTGGTCTGGGTGTTCCAACCAGAGGTTGATACCGCCAGCGCTTCTGGACCATGTTCATCGACCACCTTTTGCAGGCGCTCGGCGATTTCATCCATCGCTTGTTCGTAGCTGATTTCCTCCCACTTATCCTCACCGCGATCTCCAACTCGCTTAAGTGGTACCGTCAGTCGCTCGGCGTGGTTGTGAATGTGGGGCGCGGCGATACCCTTGTAGCAAACATTTTTTGCTAACCCTGGGTGGTCGTGGGCAATGACTCTTTCTAGTTTGCCGTCTTTAACTTCGGTTCTTAGCTGACAGCCGATATCACAAATGGTGCAAACCGTATACTTATGCTCTGTTGCTATTGCTTCTGACACAACTCTCTCCTCTAACTTTGGAAGTTATTTAACTATAAATAGGTTCGTGTTGCTCGTCGTGCTGTACGGACAGAAGCAAATCGAATTAAGGAATAAATCGTTACTTTGTGATACCCGTATCCGCGAGTGTCTGTTGCCTCGCTTCATCAATTCCAAGCTCGGTTAATATTTCACTGGTATGCTGCCCCATACTTGGGGCTCCCGTGCGAACTTTTGTTGGCGTGCGCGAAAACTTCGCGGCGGGCCCTGTAATTGGTGCTTCGGTGCCATCATCAAAGGCGGTGGACTGCAGCATGTCTCGTTCAAGCACGTGTGGATCTTGTGCAGCTTCAACAAATGTCTGTACCGGGGCGGCGGCCAGGCCGTGCGCTAACAAGATTTCTAAGGCTTTAGCGCGCGTGTGTTGAGCAAGCCAGTCGCCGAGCATCGTATTGCAGATGTCGCGATTTTCTGCCCGCGCTAGCGCCGTCGCAAAGGCTGGATTGTCAGCAAGATCTGGTTGCCCCAGTATTTTTGTCAACGTTTGCCAATGGGCATCGAGCAGGATGCCGACGTACATAGGCCCATCTTTGCAGTCGTAGACGCTTGAAGGCACAGCAAACCCGAACTCATTGCCATTCCTTGCCGGTTCAACACCTAACGCGCCTAAAGACGGCAGCCCGTTAGATTGGAACAACATGGCATCGAGGAGAGCGATATCAACCTGCTGACCTTCCCCCGTTTGGTCTCTATGACGAAGAGCTGCCATTGCACCTATGGCCGCATGCAGACCACCTAGATCATCGGCAAGGAACGTTCCTGCCTTTGTCGGCGTTCCATCTGGTGACCCGTTGATCGAGAGAAAACCGGAGAAAGATTGAGCGAGAGGATCATAACCTGCATCTTCAAACTTTGGCCCAAACTGCCCCCAGCCGGTAATAGACACATAGACAATGTCTT
>JAQWQN010000058.1 GCA_029244465.1 Pseudomonadales bacterium | reverse complement strand
CCCGTGGGAAATCTTACGAACGATAAATGAGGAGTTCAACCCTCTGCTGCGCTTGCCAATAACAACGCCTTCAAAGGCCTGCAAGCGCTCTCGACTTCCTTCTCTGACCCGCACTTGAACCGTGATCGTGTCACCTGGACTAAAGTCAGGAACGTCACGCTCCATTTGAGCCGTTTCTATCTCTTCGATGATCTTATTTCTGCGCATGATTAGCCTCTAATTCGTGTCTATGACTTCTTTCAGCAAGCGACGCTCCTCAACGGCAAACAATTGCTGTGTAAGGAGATCGGGTCGTCGTTCGAAAGTCGTCCTTAACGCCTCCCGGCGTCTATACAACCTGACCTTGTTGTGGTCACCACTCAATAGCTCGCCCGGGACGGACCCTTCGGCAGCATTTTCGGGGCGCGTATATTGAGGGTAATCGAGCCTACCATCAAGATGTGATTCATCAATAATTGATTGTTTGTTACCCAAAACGCCAGGAATATGCCGCGCCAAAGCATCAACGACCACCATCGCGGCTAATTCACCACCGCTGATCACGTAATCGCCGATTGACCACTCCTCATCGACATATCGAGCAACAAACCTTTGATCCAAACCTTCGTAGCGCCCGCAGATCAATATCAGACCCTCTAGCGACAAACTCGCAATCGCAGTTACCTGTTGGAACACGACCCCACTCGGACTCAGCAATACCGTTTTGACTAAAGTCCCGCTCATTTGTTCCCGCGCGGACTTAAGCGCCGACAGCAACGGTTCGATTCGCATCACCATTCCGGCCCCGCCACCAAATGGCCGATCATCAACTGTTTTGTGTTTGTCTTGCGCAAAATCACGAGGATTTATCAGACTCACTTCGAGTCGCCCATCGCCAATAGCACGACCCACCACACCGAGCGAGTTCTGCGCGCTGAACATTTCCGGGAACAAAGTGAGGATCACGACTTTCACTACCAATCAGCCTGCCAATCCACAATCAAAACCTTGGCCGCAAGATCTAGTGTATTAATGTATTGGTCAGCAAAAGGAACTAGGCGCTCCTCACCTGTCGCCGCCGATATGACCAGCACATCGTGATTACCGGTTTCCGTCAGAGACACGACTTTGCCAAACGGCACTCCTTCTACATTTGCCACCTCGAGGCCAACAAGTTGATGCCAAAAGACTTCATTCTCCGTTGGCGCGACAAAATCCGCCACGTCAGCGCCAAGCAACCAGCCCGAATAGCGGCGCGCCACGTCTCGATCGCTCACCGTCTTTAGCTTGACGACGAATGCGTTCTTGTGTCGCTTTACCTGCAGTCCAGTCAGCGAACGCCATTGACCTTTGTTTGCGAACGGCGGTGACGCTTCCGCGCTTGGTTTTACGAGTAGCGAATAAGTGAGAATGTTCTCGGGTGGTTTTGTATAGGATAGGCAGTGCAGCCATCCGCGCACGCCATAGGGGGCACCCAGGCGCCCTACGACCGCAATATTGGTATCGTTGGCGCTAGTCAGCGTCAGCTGCGACAGGGGCCTCTACGGCGCCCTCAGTAGACCCAGCACTTGCTGCCTTACGGGCCTTCTTAACCAACTTTCCGACGATTTCGCTAGGCTGTGCGCCCGTCGCCATCCAGTGGTCAACGCGCTCCAGGTCAATGCGAAGTACTTCAGCTTGGCCTTGCGCAACCGGGTTGTAGAATCCAACTCGTTCGATAAAACGACCATCTCGGCTAGCTGAACGATCAGCTACTGTGATGTGATAAAAGGGACTCTTTTTAGCACCGTGGCGTGCGAGACGAATTGTAACCATGTATAGCTCTTACCCATAAACCCAGATTTGAAAGGCGCCGTAGTTTATAGCAAGGCTTCGGCATTGCAAATCAAAATTTTCGAGCGCTAACGTCGCCGCATCGGTGGACGTGATTGGCCACCTTGCATCGCCTGCATCCCCCGCATCATTTTCTGCATGCCACCTTTGCGAGTCACTTTTTTCATCATCTTTTGCATCTGTTTATGCTGCTTTAGCAAACGATTGATGTCAGTAACCTGGGTACCACTACCCATCGCAATTCTTTTCTTCCGCGAACCATTGATGACATCCGGAAAATGGCGCTCATGCGGGGTCATCGAATCAATAATGACCCCCATCTGTTTAAACTGGCCGTCATCAAGCTGAGCTTGCGCACCAGGTGGCAACTGACCCATACCCGGCAGTTTGTCCATCATGTTGGAAAGACCACCCATATTCGCCATCTGATCGAGTTGGTCTCTAAAATCTTCCAGATCGAACTTCTTGCCTTTCTGAATTTTTTTCGCCAAACGTTGAGCTTTGGCTTGATCAACTTTGCGCTCTGCTTCTTCGATCAAGGTGAGCATATCGCCCATACCTAAGATTCGCGACGCCAAGCGATCCGGATGAAAGGCCTCTAGGCCATCGGTCTTTTCGCCAACACCCAAAAATTTAATCGGTTTACCCGTGATCTGGCGCACTGAAAGGGCCGCCCCGCCACGCGCGTCGCCATCCGTCTTGGCAAGGATGACACCAGTCAAAGTCAAAGCATCATCGAATGCCTTAGCCGTCTTAGCCGCATCCTGGCCAGTCATCGCATCAACAACAAAAAGCGTCTCGATCGGTTTCAAACCCGCCTGCAGTTCGCGAATCTCCTGCATCATGTCTTCATCGATCGCAAGGCGTCCTGCAGTATCAACAATAAGCACATCGGCAAATTGCTTCTTCGCTGCATCGATCGCATTATTGGCGATATCAATCGGTTTCTGATCATCGGTGGAAGGTACAAATATAGCGTCAACTTCTCGGGCCAACGTTTCCAATTGCTCGATCGCAGCAGGCCGATAGACATCCGCGCTCACCACGGCGACCTTTTTCTTTTCACGTTCTTGCAGGTATCGCGCAAGCTTCGCTACGGTCGTCGTCTTACCAGCACCCTGCAAGCCGGCCATAAGCACGATTGCAGGCGGCGCGGTAGCCAGATTAAGGCCATCATTCGCATCACCCATCACATGAACCAACTCGTCATGGACCAGCTTGACGAATTGCTCACCCGGGTTCAGCGCATTGGCTATCACCGTTCCAATTGCCTTGACCTTCACAGCATCGACAAAGGATTTCACCACTGGCAACGCCACGTCTGCCTCTAGCAGCGCCACGCGAACGTCTCGCAAGGCAGCGCTCACATTTTCCTCGGACAGGGTTGCGCGCCCCTGGATAGAGCGAAGGGTATTAGTCAGGCGATCAGAAAGGCTCTCAAACATGGATTTACAGGATTATTGCAAAAATACAGTATAACGGTAACGGCCCACCAACTGTCAGGAGGAATTGCACCCGAGTCGCAAGGAAGCCGCAACAAGCCTCCCCTTTTCGAGATTCCACGGATATGCCACACTGCCCAGATCAAACCACTTTCGGGGCTATTTGAGTACTCGATCAAAGTCGCGGCACTTCTCGCGCACGTATCGTTACGGTGAACACAATATGGTACTCCTGGAGCCACACGGATATGTCTGAATTTGCCCCTGCGCTCTCGCTAGTGACGACTCTTGTGACAGCCCTGCTCTACGCTTACGCGCTGAAATTACAGTGGCCGAAACAACGCTCTAGTGCTGCCGGTCTGCAAAACTCAGCAACCACACAGACCGAGCAACGAACGCGCTGGGTGGTCCTCGTTGCATTACTGGGTCATGCGTTCAGTTGTCATCAAATACTGTTCTCTGATGAAGGGGGGCAACTGAGTCTGTTGTATGTGGCGAACGTCGTCGCCTTGATCATGACTTTAGTTGTGCTGGTCGCTGCCTTTCGACTGCCCGTCGCAAGGCTTTTCCTTTTAGTCATTCCAATTGGCCTCGTGGCGCTATTGCTGAGCGTCCTGGTGGAGCCCGGCGTCACGGAATCGCACTCGTTAACAGGCCCTCTCCTAGCCCACATACTGATTTCTCTTGCTGCCTATAGCGCGCTGATGCTCGCCGCTTGTCAGTCGGTGCTACTCGCCATATTAGACAAGCGACTCAAAACACCCGGGAAGCAAACCTCCCAATGGATGCCACCCTTGGAGACGATGGAACAACTCTTGGTCGCCATGCTGTGGATCGGCCTAACCCTTCTAACCGCGTCGATCATTTCCGGCTTTCTTTTTCTTGAAGACATGTTCGCCCAGAATGTGTCCCACCACATTGTCATCACCTCGCTATCTTGGCTCGTCTACGCTTTTTTCTTGACGGGGCGTTACGTATTTGGGTGGCGGGGTTTAACAGCGGTTCGTTGGACGCTGGTTGCATTCACCCTGCTCGTCATAGGCTATCTCGGCAGCAAATTCGTGCTTGAATACATACTACAAAGATGAGTTCCCCAGACGCTCCGCTGTGGCTCCTAATAGGGAGCATCGTCGTCTTTACCGCCATTTCGGCGTACTTTTCCGGCACAGAAACATCAATGATGGCGCTCAACCGCTATCGCCTTAAGCATCTTGTCAAGCAGAGACACCGAGGCGCAAGAAAGGCTAACCGATTACTAAGAAGACCGGACCGGCTGCTTGGTGCCATCTTGGTTGGCAACAACTTGGTGAACTTTTCTGCCGCAACCATCGCAACCGTTATTGGCTTTCGTCTATTCGGCGACACCGGCGTGTTATTGGCGCCATGGGTCATCACCATCATTTTCCTGATATTCGCGGAAGTAGCGCCGAAAACGTTAGCTGCCCAGCACCCTGAGCGCTGGGCTTTTAAATCAGTCTTCATCCTGCAGCCTTTGTCACGCTTCCTGCACCCGGCGGTGCTGTTTGTAAACTGGATCGCCAACGCTTTGCTTAGACCTTTCTCGTCAAAAAACGATGAAAACGACGAGAATTTATCCACAGAAGAACTGAAGACAGTTGTTAACGAAGGCGCGATTTCTGCCGGCGAGCGGCAGAACATGATGGTCCGCTTGTTGGATCTAGAAAGAGTCTCAGTCAACGACATTATGGTGCCCCGTCACGAGATCATTGGACTTGATATCGACAGTGACCTGATTGACCTCATCGATCAAACCTCATCAAGCCAACATACACTACTGCCCGTGTACAAAGGCGAGATCAATAACGTCATCGGCATATTGCACTTAAGACGGCTCGCAAAGTTTCTCCATGCAGAGGAATTCAACAAGGCGGACTTAATGCAACTCACACGCGAACCTTACTACGTCCCTGAAGCAACGCCACTCCACACACAGTTGCTCAACTTCCAAAAAGAAAAACAACGCATCGCCCTCGTGGTAGACGAATACGGCGACGTGCAAGGGATTGTCACACTAGAGGACATTCTTGAAGAGATTGTGGGTGAGTTCACCACCGACTTTGCTTCACGAATGCCTGAAATATTGCCACAGGATGATGGCTCATTTCTCATCGATGGAATGGCGTTGTTACGGGACATCAATCGGGCACTTCGATGGGCGTTACCAATTCATGGACCCAAGACCTTAAACGGGTTGGTATTGGAGCATCTGGAAACAATCCCCGAATCAAATTTGTGTCTGACTATCGATAATTACCAAATCGAGACGCTGCAAATTAAGGACAACATAGTCAAAAGCCTCAAAGTCCACAGGGTAGAAGTACCTGAAGACTCCGAGGCGAGCGATGCGGATGACGATTAACCCTGACGCTAAAGCGACCAGTCTCGATCAACAAAGACTGATCAAAGACCACCGGTCGATTAGGATGCCTGTGACCAACGCCGATTCAGTGCGGAAATAATCGCGTTCAGCGACGCTGTTATCGTATTTCGGCTGACACCGATACCATAACACCTACCTTGGTTAGCATCTTCGATCGCCAGGATACAGATCGCGTTAGCATCTGTGCCCGTATCCAGTGAATGTTCGTGGTAGTCCACAACTGACAAAGGCTCATTCAGCGTTTCGACTAACGCATTCACAAACGCTTCAATCGGTCCGCCGCCTTCGCCATCTACGGTTACCTGATGATCAGACACTTCGACTCGTGCGATACACCTCTGATCCTGATCGCGCCCCGTCAAAAGATCATAGTCGACAAGCCGATACGGACCAGAATCAACAGAATAGGTTGCGATCAGCTTATCTAATATTTCTTCGGGCCTTATCTCACGACCAAATTCCTCCGTCATACCCTGCACGATAGCTGAGAACTCAACCAAAATTTCTCGTGGTAGTCCGACGCCATAGTACTCTTCCAATAAGAAGCCGATCCCACCCTTACCGCTTTGAGAGTTAACGCGAACAGTCTCGCGATAGGAACTGCCGACATCTTCGGGATCGATTGGCAGGTAGGGTACTTCCCATCTTTCGCGGTCAACTTGTGACATACCTTTGCGAATTGCATCTTGATGGGACCCAGAAAATGCAGTGAAAACCAGTTCACCGGCATAAGGGTGACGCTCTGGAATAGCCAGTTTATTCACGCTCTGTACAACTTCTCGAATGTCTGGCATACCGCGAAAATCAAGCGTTGGATCGATACCTTGACTGAACATATTCATGGCAACAGTGACGATATCGCAATTGCCAGTGCGTTCGCCGTTGCCAAAAAGCGTGCCCTCGACTCGCTCTGCGCCTGCCATCAAACCCAACTCTGTCGCCGCCACACCGGTTCCTCGGTCGTTATGCGTGTGCAAACTGATCACTGCGCTATCCCGCTTGTCAAAATTCCGAATAAACCACTCGATCTGATCGGCATAGATATTTGGCGTTGCCATTTCGACAGTCGACGGAAGATTGATGATCATTGGCGCATCCGGTGTTGCGCCCCAGGTTTCTGCAACCGCACTACAGATATCCGTCGCAAAATCGAGTTCCGTACCCGTGAAACTTTCCGGTGAATACTCAAACGTGACATCTGCAGAAAAGTCCGCAAGACCATCACGAACGATTGTCGTACCTTTCACCGCTAAATCGACGATACTCTGGCGATCCATCCCAAAGACAACTCGTCTTTGCAGCTCAGATGTGGAGTTGTATAGGTGGAAAATTACGCTAGGCGCACCCGCCAATGCTTCCACGGTACGCTCGATGAGTTCCGCTCGAGCCTGGCAAAGAACTTGTATAGAAACGCCTTCAGGAATTCGGTCTTCATCGACGATGCGTCTTATAAAGTCAAAATCTGGTTGCGATGCCGCAGGGAAACCGACCTCAATTTCTGAAAAACCGATCTCAAGCAGGAGATCCCATAGGCGTAGTTTTTCATCCACATTCATGGGGTCAATTAGCGCTTGGTTTCCATCCCTTAGGTCAACGCTGCACCAACGTGGTGCTTGGATTAGCGACCGGCTCGGCCACTGTCGGTCCGGCAGATCGATCGGTTGAAACGGCGAATATTTATCAAATGGCATCGCCCCAACCTTTCGGCCGGCGCGCGTTGGTCTATCTACTGGATTTTGCGGCTCACTCATTGCAGGCCCTCTGATTCCGACTCAATGTCGATTTTATAAAATTAGTACAGTTTCACAAAAAAAACATAAACTCCCGTTTTTATTGGGAAATTTTGTGAAAGAAACGTCTAGGTGGGCTTCGCCCTGGGGTTTAGTGTGTGTGCCGGAAACCCGGCAGCAGCAGGCGCGCTGCGAGAAGCAGCTGACTATGTAGTGACTTGTTGGTGGTTATCGTGCGCACGACGCAACTATAGACCGCAAATTTTCATTTGCAACTGGTTTGCGCGCACGGGTTAAAACACCTCCCTCACAGCTGGCAGACGTTTGCGGGAGACGCGCCGGCTTCATAATCTGTAGCTTATTTTTCCCACCACAATGGCCGCCTGCTCGCGCGCTTCATCAACGGTTGCCGCCAATGCCAGCGCTACGCCCATACGTCTTTCTCCCACCACCTCTGGTTTACCAAACAAGCGGATCTGTGTGTCGGGATCTTGTAGCGCTTCAGCGAGCCCGTCGAACGAAACAGATTTTGATTCGCCTTCAACCAAAATAACCGCCGATGCGGCAGCCCCTCGCGACCGAATATTCGGAACCGGCAAACCCAGAATCGCACGCGCATGCAACGCGAACTCGGAGAGGTCTTGACTGATCATCGTCACCATCCCCGTGTCATGGGGGCGTGGCGAGACTTCACTGAAGTAGACCACATCTTCCTTAATAAAAAACTCCACACCGAAGAGTCCATAGCCACCGAGATTCTCTGTAACAAGATCAGCAATGCGCTGACACTCGGCTATGGCAGCAGCACTCATGGGTTGCGGCTGCCAGGACTCTTGGTAGTCTCCACCTGCTTGCCGGTGTCCGATCGGATCACAAAATGAAACACCGCCAACATGCCGAACTGTCAACAACGTGATTTCGTAGTCGAAAACCACAAGCCCTTCGACGATCACACGCGTCGCGTCTCCGCGCGCGCCTGCGCGCGCGTAATCCCATGAGTTTTGTATATCGCTTTCTTGGTGAACTGTTGATTGTCCTTTACCTGAACTAGACATCACCGGTTTAACCACACACGGAATGCCGATTTTACCAACGGCAGATCGGTACTCTTCCTCGGTTTCAGCAAATTCAAAATGTGATGTTCTGACCCCTAGCTCTTCCGCTGCCAAGCGCCGGATTCCTTCTCGATCCATGGTTAGACGTGCGGCTCTCGCGGTAGGAATGACTCTTTGTCCCTCCGACTCCAATTGCACCAACGTCTCCGTTGCTATCGCCTCAATTTCTGGCACGACCAAATCGGGCTGCTCAGTTTCGATGACCTTCCTGAGCGCTTGCCCGTCCAACATGTTGATCACATGACTTCGATGCGCCACCTGCATCCCGGGCGCGTCGGCATAGCGATCAACGGCAATGACCTCCACGCCTAGCCGTTGTAGCTCGATCACGACCTCTTTGCCTAGTTCTCCACAACCGAGCATCATTACCTTAGTCGCCGTTTTGGAAAGCGGTGTGCCAATCGTCATCATGGTCTCCTTGAGACTCGTTTATGCGGGACTTGCAGCATCCTGAGGCTGCATTTCAGCGCGAAATCGCTTTGCGTTCTCGACATAGTGTTTTGCACCCATACGGATGCCTGCCGCCTGCTCTTCAGAAAGTGTCTTGACAACTTTGCCCGGTGAACCGAGCACCATGGAGTTGTCAGGAATCTCCTTGCCTTCAGTGATGAGCGCATTCGCACCAATCAGACAATTCTTGCCGATTTTCGCTCCGTTCAGTACCACAGAGTTAATACCAATGAGTGATCCTTCGCCAATTTCACAGCCATGCAACATTACTTTATGCCCCACAGTCACGTGCGCGCCAATAGTTAGGGGATAGCCCGGATCGGTATGCAGAACAGACCCATCCTGAACATTCGATCCTTCACCGATGGTGATTAACTCATTGTCTCCACGCAGTACAGCGTTGAACCAGACACTGGCATCTTTTTGCAATAGGACTTTGCCAACTACCGCGGCACTATCCGCCACCCAGTAGTCCCCTTCCGCTCTAACTTCTTGTTCTCCCAACCGGTAAATCACCTCAGGCTCCTCTCAGATCTATTGTTGCTTTCGTAAGTTTGTATGGCCAGCTCCCATCTTATTGTCTGCACCCAGCTGTGCCTAGTCTGGCCTTGGTTTAATGTCCGGGCTCATGGCTACAAATCGATTACACTCCCAGCGTACCCGCTCACTGAACCCTCGGGCATAGTGTCTAAACAGGGTTAACGAGACAGAGCATGCGAAGAACTCTACCAGCGTTTGATGTACTGGTTAACATGGCACGAAATGAACCAGGCCGACTAGAAACTTTGCGACAAAAACTCACTAGACGCGTGATCAACAACGCGCTGACTGATGAAAAGAAGCGCCGGCTAGAGGGTCTTCAATTCCAGGTTGATATGGAACGGCGCCGTGCCGGTTCACCACTTGCGGCCACCATTCGAATTTCGGAGATGATGTGCCACTCATTGGCGGATCTACACAAGTCCATGGTCACCCCATTGGTCGAAGAGACGAACCCGGCAAAACAGAACCCGACCGCGGACGTATTGTGCTTTCCTGCGTTCACTAAGGAACAGTCGCGCAACGTATGACGCAACGGGCGCGCCGTAAACGTATGCGAGGCGAGCCTCACGCCGTATACTGCTTGGCATGAAATTCTGTAGCGCCTGCGGTGCCTCTGTCACACTTCAAATTCCCGATGGCGACAATCGTGAGCGCTTTGTTTGCATAACGTGTGAAACCATCCACTACCAAAACCCGAGAGTCATCGCCGGATGTCTACCCATCTGGGAAGACCGAGTCTTGTTGTGTCTGCGCGACATTGATCCGCGATCAGGTTACTGGACGCTTCCTGCCGGGTTTCATGAAAACCAGGAAACAACGGCGCAAGGGGCTGCCCGCGAGACCTCTGAAGAAGCCAACGCGCGCGTAAAAAACCTTGAGCTCTATACCGTATTCAGCCTGCCTCATATCTCACAGATCTACATGT
>JAQWQN010000043.1 GCA_029244465.1 Pseudomonadales bacterium | reverse complement strand
GGAGAACGTCTTTTTCAGGAGGTCGTGTGAGACTGAACTCGATATCACCAGTAAAAGCCCTGCTGCGGTCGAGAGCGCAGCAGCAAGTCCACCTGCCGCAACCAGTGCAATGACCCACGCAGGTAGTGCCGCTATTTCTGGATTGGCCAACACCATGATGTCGCGATCGACATAGACTTCGTTGGCGTTGGTGGTAGGTGGGTTTGTGACATCGCGCGATCCGTCGGTGTTCCGGGCGTCACTGAATTCCGGCTTGCCTTCAAAAGGTGCGCCTGGGTGATATTGGATACGTCCGTCTTGGTTCTTGTCTTCCCAGCCGATGAGCCCGATGTCCTCCCAGCTTTTAAACCAGCCTGCAACGTCGGTGTATGCCGTGTTGTGCACAGTTTCAACGAAGTTTAATCGGGCGAATGCACCAACGGCAGGCGCGGTGGTGTAGAGAATAGCGATGAAAAGCAGCGCATAACCCGCACTTTTACGCGCGTCTGAAACTTTCGGTACCGTGAAAAATCTGACGATTACGTGTGGGAGCCCTGCGGTACCGATCATCAAAGCCATCGTGATCGCGAATACGTCGATGGTTGATTTAGCGCCATCGGTGTAAGGGGCGAAGCCTAACTCGACTAAGGTTTTATCGAGTTTATCGAGCACCGAAAGTCCGGAGCCATCAATCACTTCCGCGCCGAGGCCGAATTGCGGAACGGGCACGCCGGTGATCATGATGGAAATGAAGATAGCCGGAACCAGATAGGCGAAAATCAAAACGCAGTATTGAGCCACCTGGGTATACGTAATCCCTTTCATGCCGCCGAGGACCGCGTACATAAACACCACTGCCATGCCAACTACGACGCCCCATGTGATGGGTATATTCAGGAATTGAGAAAATACAATACCAACGCCGCGCATCTGCCCGGCGATGTAGGTGAAAGAGATAATAATAAGACAAAGGACGGCAACGATCCTTGCCGCCGTTGAATAGTATCGGGTGCCGATGAAGTCGGGCACCGTGAACTCACCGAATTTGCGCAGGTAAGGTGCAAGTAAAAGCGCGAGAATCACATAGCCACCGGTCCAGCCCATGAGATAGACGGTACCGTCATAGCCCATAAAAGCAATGATGCCAGCCATAGAGATGAATGATGCTGCACTCATCCAATCTGCGGCGGTCGCCATGCCGTTAGCGATTGGATGGACGCCTCCGCCAGCGACATAGAAATCCTTGGTTGATCCCGCGCGACTCCAGATCGCGATGCCGATATAGAGAGAAAACGTAATTAAAACAAATAGATAAGTTAGATTTTGCGCGTCCATTAGTGGTCGTCCTCATCAGATACGCCGTGCGCTTTATCGATCCGCCGCATCATCGCGGTGTAGACGAAAATCAGGATGATAAAGACGTATATAGAGCCTTGCTGTGCCCACCAGAAGCCAAACTTGAAGCCAAAAAATTGAATTTCGTTCAGCCAGTCTTTTAATAAGATGCCAAAGCCGAACGACACCGTGAACCAAATCGCCAACAAGATGCCCATAAGGCGAAGGTTTGCGCGCCAGTATTTATTGTTATCCATAAGTCCCTCTTGAACCCGGCTACCTTAGCTGATTGCTTGGGTTGTTTGCCAGTCCAGACGTGGTGGGATCAGTTGCTTGCGAGAGGTGTTATTCTGCTTCTTTTTCGCCAAGGAATGACTTTGACCGAGCCTGTTCAGCCGATACGCCCGGCAGCTACGATTGTTGTTGTGCGTGAGGCCTCCGAAAGCTATGAGATTTTTATGCTCAAGCGGACCAGTAAGGCCAGTTTCGCTGGAGGCATGTATGTCTTTCCTGGTGGACGGGTAGACAGTGATGATCACTTGCACAAATATGACGCCTATCGGCATGGGCCTTCGGAGGCGCAGGCCGCACAGGTCGCCGCACTCGGCGATGAATGGCGTGGATTCTGGGTCGCGGCGATACGTGAGACGTTTGAAGAGGCTGGACTCTTGCTGGCCTACAAGGAAGGTGAACTCGTCTCCTTTGCCGACGAGGCCGTACATGATCGTTACGATCAGTATCGAGTGCCTGTGCATAAGGGCGAAATCAGCTTGTTGGAAATCTGTGAGCGAGAGTCGCTAAAGCTCGCTGTGGATCGTGTGCACTTTTACAATCGATTTGTCACGCCCATAGGTCGTCCGCGACGTTTCGATACCCGGTTCTTTATTGCCTCGGCGCCTGAGAATCAACTCGGTAAACACGATGAAAAAGAGACGGTCGACAGCATTTGGTTGACACCTCAAGACGCATTAGAGCGAAACTCGGCGGGTGATTTTGACCTGATGAATGTGACGCGCATGCAATTGACATGGTTGTCTGAATACGCGACTAAGCAGGCAGTGATCGACATGGCGAAAGACAAGCGAGCGTTTCCGGTACGTCGTCCGGTACTGCGTCCGGGTGCCTGAGTTTAATTTTGGATCTATTCCGCGCTTGCCGCAGAATAACGTCCACGCACCATTTTCTCGACCATCTGGAACTATACACGTGTGAGTAACGATGAGATTCGACAATTTGTCTATGAAGATGATCTGGATGACGTGAAACGTATCTGGAAAGAAGTAGGTTGGGTGGACGATGAGCACGGGGCCCAACAGTTAGACCATTTCTTTGCCACAGGCGAAACCTTATTGGCGACTGTTAATGGTAAGCCTGAGTGTAGCGTGCATACCGTCTCGGCAGATATGCAAATCCACGAAAGTGTGATTTCGGCCCTTGCTGTAACGGCCGTAACGACAAGTCACCTTGGGCGTGGTCGTGCGTTTGCGCAACGTTTAACAGCGCAGCAACTGATCCGAGCACAGAGAGAGGGCTGTGGTCTGTCAGTCCTCGGTATGTTCGATCAAGGTTTCTATGACAAGCTTGGCTTCGGAACGGGCAGTTACGAACGCGAGTTTGTTATTGATCCTGGAACTTTGATGGTCCCGGTGCCAAGGCGGACCGCAATTCGCCTCACGGTTGCAGACTACGAAGAGATGCACGATTGCTTAATGAAGCGATGTCGCCAACACGGATCAGTCTCCTTGCACCCCGCTAGGGTGTATCGAGGAGACATTGGTTTCGGAGAAAATGCCTTTGGTCTCGGCTATCGGGATCAAGATGGTGTGCTGACGCATTTTGTTTGGCTGGATCCAGGCGAAACGCCTGAGCACGGTCCGTATGCGCTTAGGTTCGTCGCCTATCGAGTGCCGGAACAACTCCTTGAGCTATTGGGTTTACTGAAATCTTTAGCCGACCAGATCTATTCGATTTCCTTGATTGAACCGCCAGATTTGCAGCTGCAAATATTGCTCGAGCGTCCGCTTAGAAACGCAGACATCAGCCGCGGTAGCAAGCACGCCAGCAATACCCGCTCGCTGGCTTGGTGGCAGGCGCGAATTCTAGACTTGCCTATATGCCTCCGGGCGCTTGCCGGGACGAGTGATGAATTTGCGTTTACAGCGGTCATCACGGATCCGCTAACAGAATATGGGGATGGGGCCGGCATTGCCGGTTCGTGGCGTATGCAACTCGGCCCTTCAGCTGGCGCAGAACGCTGTAAGGCCGGAGTGACGGGTTTGCCCGTCTTGCGAGCCTCAGTTAACGCTATGACGAGATTGTTGCTTGGTGTTGGTACCGCATCGAATCTAGCATTGACCGACCATATAGAGGGCTCGAAAGACCTGCTGAAGAATCTAGATCGTGCTCTACATGTTCGTTCCCCTGTCGTAGGGTGGGATTTCTAACTTGGATCTGGATCGCCTATCAGCACTCGGTCAATTTGGTTGGAAGAATACCCTGACGCAGGAAGCTATGCGCTTTGATGAGGCGCTGGAGCCAACGCGCGTAATCGAAATTCATCGCAGCGGTTTGATCGTCGCACCCGATGTCGCGGCACAAAAAGAATTTGTCTTGGGTGGACGCTGGTTCAACTTGCCTGCCGATGAACGACCGACGGTTGGCGATTGGATTTTAGTCAATCCCGAAACCAGGGCTGTGGAAACTCTGCTCGAGCGGATGAGCCTTATTAAGAGGCGGTCGCCAAGTGGCGAAGTTCAACCGATTGCGGCGAACATAGATACAGCGTTCATTGTCACCTCATGCAACTCCGATTTTAGTTTGGCCAGGCTAGAGCGTTACCTCGCGGTAGTTCGGCAGGATGGCATACAGCCTGTTGTGGTACTGACGAAATCAGATCTTAGCGACGACCCCGAAAGCTTTCGCGAGCAGACTCAATCATTGGGCGGCAATCTTGTTGTCGAACTGGTTAATGCGTTGGTGGAAGAAGACCTGAGCCCGTTGGCCAGTTGGTGTGGTCCTGGTCAGTCGATCGCCTTGTTAGGCTCTTCCGGGGTGGGTAAATCCACGATTGTGAATACTTTGGCTGGAAGCGCGCTACAGGACACCCGGGCTTCGCGTGAAGGAGATAACAAAGGGCGTCACACGACGACTCGTAGATCATTGTTTCGGTTACCGACGGGCGGTGTCATTTTGGATAGCCCAGGGATGCGAGAGTTTCAGATCACGGATGCTGACTCTGGTGTGCACGCGGTTTTTGAGGACATCGAAGAGCTTGCTCTTGATTGTAAGTTTGGGGACTGTGCACATGCCAGTGAACCGGGTTGCGTTGTTCGTGACGCCATCGAAAGTGGTCAACTGGAAGAGCGCCGGTTGCAGAGTTACTTCAAGCTCTTGCGCGAAGACCGCAACAACACTGAGACGATAGTTGAGCGCCATGCCCGAGCACGTGATTTTGGCAAAAAGGTCAAAGCGCACGTGCACACCAAGCTGAAACCACGACGAGGATAGCGTCTGCGATCCGTTAGTGAACCGATCTTTTAGGCTAATCTCGACAGGAAGGCGGAAAGCTCATACAGTCCCCGGCCCATAGTTTGAAAAAGTTTATAGAGAAATTTGTGGCGAATCTTGAAGCACCAAACCTAAAACTTCAGCCGGTTTCCGTAACACGAAAAATGGCTGCGTCTTTGCCGGGGCTACGGGACCTTGCGCAGAAGAAGGGCCTTAAAATTCACCATCTCGGTGCCGGTTACCCGCATCCAGAGGTTACAGACCCGCGCGATTTTTTGCGCCATCAAGCAGCCTACTTTGCCTATTTAGAGGATCAAGAAGGTTTGAATGATGCAGCGCAGGTACCTGAGTACCTGCGAGAGTCATACTCGTATTCCGATACGCTGGGTCCGTTGTCTGCGCGAATAGCGTTTGCCGAAGTCTATGGGCGCGACTGGGGGGTCACGATCGATCCCGCCAAGGTAATCCCCACAGTTGGCGCGACTGGTGGTATTAATCTAATTTGCTCGATGTCTGAGCGGCCTGGACTGCCGGTTGCTTATATTACAGATGCACCAACTTATGCTGGCTTCACGGCGCGCGCTGGCCTCTGCCAACATGCTCGAATTTATAGCGTTGACATGGATGAACAAGGCGCGATTCCTGATCAGTTCGCGGCGCAGATCGCGCAAGCACGCAAGGATGGCTACTTCGTACCGTTCTACTATACGGTTCCCGATGGTCACAATCCTGCGGGGTTTTCGTTCTCTCAACGGCGCCGGGAGGAACTGCTCGCGATTGCCAAGAAAGAAGGCATTTTGATCGTTGAGGATGCGCCTTACGTCTATATCAATTACGCACAGGCCAGCGCAAGACCGCAACCGTTCTTCGCGCTCGACCCAAAACAGACGGTGCATTTGTTTACGGGCTCGAAGATTGGTTTTCCCGGGCCGCGGATTGGTTTTTTCTTCAGCGAGGCCATGCTGACCATTGCCGATGGACAAGAAGTGAGCCTGGCTGAGATGGCGCTGACCGAATCGAGTTCGGACCTGTTGTTCCAGAATCCTGGAGCGCTCAGAGGCTTTGAAGCGCTATTGCACAAACAGGTAGACAGTGGTGAGTTTGAATTGCTGGATAGCATGTGGCCGCTGGCCGAGCGAAAGTTGCTCGTCTATCGAGAGAATCGGGAAATTATGCTGAATATTTTACAGCGCGAACTTTCGGCCTTATCAGATCATGTGACTTGGACTAACCCCGGCGCTGGGTTTTTCACCGTGTTCACGTTCAAGACTGATAAAGTCCAGACGGACGATGCGTTTATTGAATCTCTAGTCGCCGACCACGGCATTGTCGTGATTCCTATGTATGATTTTTATCCGGAAGACGCGAAAGCGAGAAATCCAGGTGCCGGTCTTGATCAACTGCGTTTGAGTTTTTGTTTTTCTGAAAGTGTAGGGGAGGAGCGTCGCCAAGACCTTTCACAGGCGGTTGAGGCATTCTGCACAGCGGTGAAGGAGGCCATCACCTAGTTCGCTTTTTGCCCCTGCCAGGTGGTCGATCCTGAGGCAACTCGAGTCTCGATCAAGGTGTGAGTAAGTCCCCGTGTGCGGCCATCCATGTCGCTAGGGAATCGACTACGCCATCGTCAAACACGTCGACCATTTTGCTGATCGCCCCAGCGCTAAACGTAGCGTGCTCAACGCCGCTTAAAACAAGGTCCGGAGCACTGGCCTTGGCGAACGTGATTTGCCATGAGAAAGAAACCGTCTCTCCTGCCACTGTCGGTTGCGTGGTAGTGAGTGTGCGTGCATCAAAACGACGATCCAAGCCATTCACACTGTCCGACAACGTCGCGATCACTTGGTCGCGACCGATGGCCTCGCTACCATTCCCCGGGTCGTAAGCTGCATCTGGCGTGAAATACTCTTTTAGGCTGTGCCACTCTTGGTTAATCAGCACTTTTTCGAACGCATTCGCGTAGGCCTGGAACCGTTCAAGGTTAGTCATAACGCTCTTCCTGTGTCGGGGGGTGAGTCGTTTTAGCTTGGCTTAATAACCAGATCAGAGCAATAGCAAGCGAAGTCGTTTGAGCGCATCGCTGCTAACGTTGTGCCGATATTCGATCGGTGTTGAAACCAAGCCAGTGCATGCGCCCCATATGTCGCGCATGTTCGATCTTGATGCATTGATCAACGATGCACTCAACGCCTCCGGCCTCCGCGATCGCAATCCCTTCTTCGCTGATGACGCCAAACTGGAGCCACATGAATCGTGCGCCTTTGGCGACGGCATCGGTGGCGATTTCCGGGACCGCGCTGGGGTCTCGAAAAACATCTACGATGTCAATTTCGCCCGGGATGTCGGCGACACTATCGTAGCTCTTCAAACCGAAAACCGTGTCTTCGCGAGGGTTAACGGGAATAACCTCATAGCCGTTACGCAACAGGTAGTACCCGACGAAATTGCTGGCCCTCAGTTCATTGGAAGATAATCCAACAACCGCGATGCGTTTGCTGTGCAAGGCTTGCAAGATCGATTCTGGTTGTTGCCAGGCAGAGTATGATGACATGTAGGGTTCCTTATTCTCTAAGAGAACGTTATTCGAATGTTAAAGCAGGCCGATGGCATGGTCTAAATCAGCAATGAGGTCCTCTGTGTCCTCGATGCCAATCGACACTCGGATTGTTCCTGGTCCAATACCAGAGGCAGCAAGTTCGTCGTCGCCCAATTGTCGATGGGTGGTAGTGGCCGGATGAATCACCAGGCTTTTTGCATCTCCGACGTTGGCTAGATGGCTAAACAGGTGCAGATTCTCGATCAGTTTTACCCCAGCATCGCGGCCACCTTCGAGATCAAAACAGAAAACGGCCCCGGCACCTTTGGGCAGATACTTGTCAACCAGATCTGCCTGTCGAGCTCCTTGTAAACCCGCGTAATGTACTGCCGCGATCTTATCGTTGTGAGAGAGGTAGTCCGCAACGCTCTCTGCATTACTGACGTGTTGACGCATTCGTAGGGGTAAAGTTTCGATCCCCTGGGCAATGAGAAAGGC
>JAQWQN010000041.1 GCA_029244465.1 Pseudomonadales bacterium | reverse complement strand
TAGACGACAGAGCAATCTGCTCCGTGCAACTATTATGACCCGTGCGTAAGTCCGTGTGTCGACTGGCCACATGAAGTTACAATTCCTTTTTTACAGTTTCCAGGATCCTATTGTCATATAAACTGACACTCTCTTCCGAGGGTTGGGCGCAGCGTATTATGTGGCTCAGCGGTGGAGGGTTATGTGCCGCAGTCCTCAGTCTGGCTGGCGTGTTTTTGTATTTAGACCCACAAACACCCAAGGCTGAGACGTATCGCAATGTCCAGTTAGAGACGCCACTTCGCATCTACTCAGAAGATGGTGCGTTACTTGCAGAGTTTGGTGAGCGACGCCTTATACCCATCACCTTAAACCAGGTTCCGCAAGACTTCATCAGCGCTCTCCTAGATACAGAAGACAAGCGTTTTTACGAACACAGCGGGATCGATTTCATCTCATTAGCTAACAACTTAGTCGGCTTGATCGGTAGCCTGATTTCCGAAGGAAATTTAGGACCGGGTGCGAGCACCATCACAATGCAGCTCGCGCGCAATGTCAGCTTCTCACTAGAACGGCGTTTTATACGCAAGTTCAAGGAAATGTTACTCGCTCTAAAAATCGAACAACGACTCAGCAAGGACGAAATTCTCGAGCTCTACATTAACGTCGTACCTTTCGGCAAGCGCGCATACGGCGCAGAAGCGGCAGCGTTGACCTACTACGGCAAACCACTGCGGGAATTGAATTTGCCACAGCTCGCTATGCTTGCCGGCATTCCACAAGCGCCATCGGCTGCCAACCCGATCAACGGTCCTAAACGTGCAGTTACTCGCCGCAATGTCGTACTGAGCCGTATGCTGGCCCAGAAATCAATTTCACAAGCTGAGTATCAACAAGCTATCGACGCCCCAATCAGCGCCCAGGTGTTTGCGCGCGAGCTTGATGTCGCGAGCCCATACGCGGCCGAGTGGGTTCGCGCACAGGCGATTAACCTTTTACCAGACCTATATTCTGCGGGATACGAAATACATACGACCATTGACAGTCGCTTACAACGCGAAGCCATCAAAGCACTACGCCAGGGACTCATCGATTACGACCGCAGACATGGCTATCGTGGCCTTGAAGATCAAGCACCACCAGGGCTTCTCAAAAAGCTGGTGGCGCTTGACTTGGCGCCGCGAAACTTAGGCGAAAGTGGCATCGACAAGGTTACCGAAGAAGTCGTCGATACACTGACAAGCTTCCTCTCGGCCCAGTCGGAGACAGACATTGCGAACTCGTTTACTGAGGAGGCGCTCGCTTTCCTCAACGACTTTGCGGTCTTTGGCGATCTGCAGCCCGGATTAGTTTTATCTGTTAACGAAGATAGCGCGGAGGTCTTGCGCAATGACGGGTCGACACTAGTCCTCGCGTTCGAAGACGCGGGATGGGCTCGACCGTATATCAATGTCGACTTGCGTGGCCCCGCACCCGGTACATTTAATGACATAGTCGCGATCGGAGATGTCATCCGCTTGCAAGAGCGAGGCGACAAGATCGTTCTCGCGCAACTCCCTGAAATACAAGGCGCCTTGATTTCTCTTTCCCCGTTAGACGGACGGGTTAAAGCGGTCGTTGGCGGGTTCGATTTCTACAAAAATCAGTATAACCATGCACTGCAAGCAGCACGCCAGCCTGGCTCTGGCTTCAAGCCGTTTGTTTACTCCGCGGCGCTCAAAGCCGGGGTAACGCCAGCAGACATATTCATGGACGCGCCGTTGGTCTTTGACGATGCGAATCTTGAATCTCAGTATCGCCCTGACAATGACAACAACAAGTACAACGGCCCTACCCGCTTGAGAGAAGCGCTGTATCGATCCATCAATCTTGTCTCCATGCGTGTGCTCCTTAAGATTAGCGCGGGACAGGTGCTTGAACACGCTGGTCAGCTGGGTTTCGAAACTGGGAGCTTTCCACGCAATACGCAACTCGCGATTGGCGGCGGCACCATGGCAGTGACGCCCGCAGAAATGGCACGCGCTTATACAACGTTCGCCAACGGCGGGTACCTCATCGAGCCCAACATTATTGACCATGTTGTGAGCGCACAAGGCGAGACAATTTTCCGCCCACGACACCCCGTCGTTTGTCGACAATGCGAGGAGGACAAGGTCGAGGCCCGACTCGATGAAGAAGTGACTTCTCTTGCCGAATTACTCGAAAAGAGCACCGAACAAAGTGCAACAGATCGGCGGCAACCAGGCGATGCTGTCGGCGCGAACGAACCTCTTGTTGGCAACGATCCAGAGCAAGCTACAGCCCTGGCTCTGAGTTCGACAGATATGGACATCAACCCGCTAGATTTGCCACGTGACCTTATTCCGGCAGAACGAATCTTGGATGAACGAAACGCATTCATCATCAACTCTATGCTGAAAGACGTAATCAAACGTGGCACCGGTAGGCGCGCGCTGGCCCTAAAAAGGCAAGATATAGGCGGCAAGACGGGCACCACCAACGATGCGGCCGACACTTGGTTTAACGGCTTTACCCCAGAACTGACAACAACGGTCTGGGTTGGGTTTAGTAATCACGCGCCTCTTGGCGCGCGCGCATTCGGTTCTAATACACCTCTGCCTATTTGGATCGACTATATGGAAGACGCATTGGCAGGCGTCCCAGAAGTAATCCCGACGCAACCACCAGGTGTCGTGAGTATTAAGGTCGATCCAAAAACAGGCGCGGTCGCCCAGCCTGGGCAGAACCAGGCGATATTTGAGTACTTCTTTGACGAATTCGCACCGAAAGCTCGCCGCATTAACAATGCGCCTCCGACCCAAAACGAAGGTGATGTCAACGCCATTGACCTCTTCTGATCTACTAGCCTTAGATTGATTCGCTAGCGAATGACCTTGATGGGATCTCCTGCCCTTGGCTCACCTCTGGGATGATCGCCGTTGATCAGGCGCAGCGTCTCTTCTGCATAATTACTCAACGGCACGCTTCTCGCGAGCTGCGCATAGCTATCGCCCGGCTCAGCGGTAACGATGCGGATTTTTTGTGTATTAACCTGACGGAGATCGTCCCCTGTCATCGCCCGTAAAGAACCAACCGTTGCCTCAAAGTTCTTCTTGAACGTCTCGACATCGCCCTTCGGACCAAGTTCTCCGTTGAAGAGATAGACGCCACCATCTTTGTAGATAACGGCAATCGCTCTGGCTTGGGCATGACCACTCGCTACTTTCACTTCCGCGATATAGCCGATGTAGGGCCCGACCTGAATTTCTTCACCATTCTCCAAGTCATCGCGACGAAGAGTATCTGTTAGATATTCTTCCGGCGTCTGGTTTTTATCGGGCGGTGATTGTCGCTTGAGGTTGATTTGCTCATCACCGGAGGGCGGTACTCCGAATACTTCGCTTGCTGTAGAACGCACATCCCAACCCGCTGGAAATTCAACCGTCAGGCGCAAGGAACCGTGATAAAAAACACCGTCTTTGACCACACCTGTCGCCGATTCATCACCATAAGTCATGCCATTGATCATGGCAAAAAAGTCACGTTCCGGATCTGCCAGCTCATCAGGGACCAAATGATTCGACTGCACGATCAAGTCATTAATCCGCTTTTGCGTCGCCGGGTGAGAACTGGTTATGCCGCGATACACAACAGGTAAGTTCTTAACCGTATTTTGAAAATTCTCATAGCTCGACGTCTGATACATACTATCCAACAGTCCATGTGGGTTATAACCCGCGCGAATGAGATAGTCGGTACCGAACTCGTCAGCTTCTAATTCATGCTCACGACCGTATTCAGCCGTGATCACAGAGGTGAGATTCTGCGACAGCCCGAACATGGAACTTGAGCCGGTTGCAAATGTACCGAGATAACTCAACAACTGGCCAATCCGACTCGTCGTTCGCGATCGTGCAGAATGTCTGCCAATCACGTGGCCAATTTCATGCCCAATGACACCGGCTAATTCATCTTCACTCTGAAATTGAGAAATGATCCCGCGGGTAACGAAGATATATGCATCTGGTGTCGCCCAGGCGTTAACAAAGGGTTCATCTGTCACCACGAAGGTATAAGTCTTGCCCCTATGCGGTGAAACCGCCAGCAAACGCTCGCCGATTTCGGTCACGTAGTCTTGCCACTCATCATCGGGGTAGAGAAGGTCTTTTTCCAGATATTCGTTGTACCACTGCGCGCCAGGACCCGCTGCTGATGCTGATACGCCAAAAAAGAGAAGAAGCGGTGCGAAAGCCTGGATCGACCGCAAAACAGGAGCAAGCGCACGCCACAAAGCGCCGGTAACGCTCAGCGAACGGGTGTCCGGACCATCATGATTCGTCAATGTCGCCATTGGACTTTTACCTCTATCAGCAGTCTATTGCTTTCGACCACAAATTTCGCAAGAGGTGCCCTCCTAGAAAATCTGGAGGGAGATCCAGTCTGTCCGCAGGATGCCCGGGTTAGCTGCTACCGCGACCACCAAAACGCTGCCGGAATCGCTCAACACGGCCGCCAGAGTCAAGAATCTTCTGCTTACCGGTATAAAAAGGATGGCACTTCGAACACACATCGACATGAAAATCTTCTGCTAAAGTTGACCCCACCTCAATCACATTGCCGCAACTGCAGGTCGCTTTTATCAGGTTGTACTTAGGATGAATTTCCGCCTTCATGGTTCGTTCTGCATCAATTTTCAGGGCGACGGAGTGTACCAGACAGTGATGCAAAGACAACAACCTAAGTTCGCTCAGCGTTCCAGACTGCGCCGCAGCTGAAGACCCATCGACCGTTACCCAGCGGCTCTCCACATGCGACAATCGAGGATATGAGCGAGACCAACCCCCAACCCAATCCAGAGCACGTCATTCAGGTAGCAGTACCGCGGCCACTCCATGCGGTCTATGACTACGCCATACCAGCTCAGCTACCCCTGCCAGCGGTTGGTGCTCGGGTCAGGGTCCCTTTTGGACGTTCGGAAACTATTGGGATTTGTACCAGCACAGAGGTTGACCACCCGCACACCAAGCTAAAATCGGTGCTGGCCGTTATTGACCAAGAGCCAATGGTCGCAACTGACCTTCTAGAACTTGCGCAGTGGATGACCACCTACTATCACCATCCGCTCGGCGAGGTGTTGGCCACGATTTTACCTGCTGCTGCGCGCAAGGGAGCGGCATCCACAATCGATCCACACGATTTCTGGCATCTTAGGCAAGAAGATTTCGATAACCCCAGAGCCAAAGCGCAGATGGCCTTGGTTGCAACGCTTAAAGAACAGGGACCAACATCCGGTACCGTCCTAGTTGCATCTGGACACAATAGAGCAACCTTGCGAAAACTCGCAGACCAGGACGTTGTCTCTCGGACCTCTCCACCGTTCAAACAGGACCTAGAAGTTGGCCCCAAACCGAACCTCGAGCAACGCGACGCGATCGATAAGATCCTCACCGAAAGTCATGCGGAATCGGCTCACTCTTCTAATTATGTGGCTTTCTTGTTGGACGGTATCACCGGGAGTGGCAAGACCGAAGTCTACCTACGAGTGATCGCAGCAATCATCGCTGCCGGCCGTCAAGCGCTCGTTCTCGTCCCTGAAATCGCACTCACCCCCCAAACCGTCGGCCGCTTCGAACGCAGATTCGCGCGGGTCGGTGTTTTCCATTCCGCTCTGACAGATCATGAACGCCTCCAAACATGGCTGAAATGTCGCGCCGGTGAGATCGATGTTTTAGTGGGCACTCGTTCCGCCATTTTCACGCCATTCAGAGACCTTGGCGTCATCATCGTTGATGAAGAGCATGACAGCTCCTACAAACAACAAGATGGCTTGCGCTACTCCGCCAGAGATATCGCCGCCAAGCGAGCACATGCCTTGCATTTACCCGTCATCTTTGGCACCGCGACCCCATCGCTAGAATCCCTCCACAATGCTCAGCGGCAACGCTACCAACATCTACATCTGACGGCGCGAGCAGGTGGCGCGCAACTACCGACCTACCATTTGATCGACCTACGCGGTCAGACCCTGACGGATGGCATGTCGGTACCGTTACAACATGTAATTCGTCGCCATCTAGACCAATCCGGCCAGGTACTCGTTTTTCTCAATCGGCGCGGCTTCGCACCGACCTTGCTCTGCGCATCGTGCGGTTGGCAGGCGATGTGCCCCCATTGTGACGCCCGTCTGACCCTACATCAGTCGCCGCCCAAGCTCATTTGCCACCATTGCAGTACCGTGTTGGAAGTTATGAAAGCATGTGAACAGTGCAAGCAACACGCACTAATGCCTATCGGCCTTGGTACACAACGGACTGAAGCCGGTCTCAGCAAGCTTTTTCCAGAGGTACCCGTTTACCGTATCGACCGCGATACGACTCGCACGACACGTGCGTTAGAAGCACAATTCGAACGCATTAATCACGGCGGGCAATGTATTTTGGTCGGCACGCAAATGTTGGCCAAAGGACACCACTTTCCTGATGTCACCTTGGTAGTCATCCTCAGTGCGGATGCAGGCTTTTTAAGTCCGGACTTTCGCGCGCCCGAACGAACGGCTCAGCTGATCGTTCAAGTTGCCGGGCGTGCCGGGCGCGCGCAGAAACCCGGCGAGGTTTGGATTCAGTCTTACCAGCCCGACAATCCCACTTTGCGCACGCTCATCAAAGAGGGCTATGGCGGCTTTGCAGACCACGAACTTAAAGTGCGTCAAACCGTGGGGATGCCCCCTGAACACGCAATGGCAATGCTACGCGCCGATGCCTTTGACCCTCGAGAAGCAAAGGCATTCCTCGAGCACTGCAAAGCCTCGTTGCGCGACATTGAAGTCTTGGGACCAGTCGCGGCACCCTTGGCCCGTATCGCTAACCGCTATCGTTATCAACTGATGCTCCTCTCACCGCAAAGAGCGACCCTCCATACAGCTCTCCGCCAGTTAAACCCACCGAAAACGACACACACGCTCAGGTGGTCGATAGACATCGACCCCTACGACAGTCTTTGAACCAGACCGTGCCAAGTTGCGGTATGATCCTGATCTCAATGTTGTAACGACACGACACCACCTTTATGCCAAAAGACTTTGCTGCACGTGGACCCACTCGTCCTCCAAAACGTGCGTCCACAAGAAAAAGAAAGAAGGCCGCACAACGTAGAGTGTTATTTCACGGACCTAGCTTTTCATCAGGTGCAATCGTCGGCGGCGCGATCGTCGTTCTTGCTGCTTATGCACCAGAATTGCTCGAGCGTGAAATAACCCAATCAGCAACAGCGGATGTGCAAGAAGATGCAAAACAACCTGTGGTCGAATTCGAATTCCCAAAACTGCTCAGAGAGTTTGAGGTAATCGCCGACCCATCCGCCTACAAGATCCCACAGCCAGCCTTGGCGTCCACGGCATTGCCCTATACGATTCAAGCCGCTTCTTTTCGCAACGGCGCCGACGCCGAAACGCTTCGTGCAGATCTCCTTCTCAACCATCTACCCGCACAAATTGATACGCGCTTAGTCTCAGACAAAGTCTGGTTTCGGGTGACAGTTGGCCCGTTTCCAAGAAAGGTGGAAGCGGATCGGGCGATGACTCGACTTCGCGAGATGCGCTTGATACCGATATGGTTGAACGATCACAACCGTTGAAGTGAGTGCCGTTTCTCGGCTATCGGGCATGACATTGGACGGAACGCGTTAGATCCATTTACTTTGCGTGGCTACGAGCTATCCTAGCCAACCCAAATTTGGAGGTCACAGCTACGGATGGAGAAATTTCACGGCACTACAATCGTTAGCGTTCGAAACGCTAACCAAGTCGCAGTGGGTGGTGACGGCCAGGTCTCAATCGGGGATACGGTCATGAAAGGCAACGCAGTTAAGGTGCGCAAACTGCACAATAACTCGGTGATGGCCGGGTTCGCCGGTGGCACTGCCGATGCGTTTACACTCTTTGAAAAGTTTGAAGCAGAACTCAGCAAGCACCCTGGCCAACTCGCCCGAGCAGCCGTCGAACTCGCTAAGCAATGGCGTTCCGATCGGGCGCTCCGACGCCTCGAAGCGATGTTGGTCGTTGCCGACAAAACCGCGACGTTCTTGATTAGTGGTACGGGTGACGTTATTGAGCCAGAGTCTGGCGTTCTTGCTATCGGGTCGGGGGGTGGTTACGCGCGTGCGGCCGCAACCGCATTGATCGAGAATACGAGCCTGCAACCCAAAGAGGTTGTCGCCAAGGCGCTCGGTATCGCTGGCGAGATCTGCATCTATACCAACCAGTCTCATACGATCGAAGTTTTAGATATTGCTGAATAGCAGGAGTTAAGAGCACAAACAATGACTATGATGACGCCACGTGAAATCGTGCACGAACTAGACAACCACATTATTGGTCAGGACCAAGCTAAACGAGCGGTTGCCATAGCGCTCAGAAACCGCTGGCGCAGAATGCAAGTCGAGCCAAAACTGCGCGAAGAGATCAGCCCCAAAAATATCTTACTAATCGGACCGACCGGGGTTGGCAAAACCGAGATCGCTCGCCGTTTAGCAAAGCTCGCCGATGCACCATTTATCAAAGTCGAAGCCACCAAATTCACCGAGGTGGGCTATGTCGGCCGTGATGTGGAATCCATCGTTCGCGATCTAGCCGACGTGGCCGTTAATATGCTGCGCGATCAAGAAATGGCTGCTGTCCAGAGTCAAGCAGAAGATCGAGCCGAAGATCGCATTCTCGATGCTCTCCTACCAGAAGCGCGCGGTGTTGGATTTACAGACACTGAAACGGACGGCAGCAGTACCTCAACCCGCCAACTGTTCCGGAAAAAGTTGCGCGAGGGTGTAATAGACGACAAAGAAGTCGATATCGAGCTCGACCAAGTCACCATGGGTGTGGAAATAATGGCCCCACCTGGCATGGAAGAAATGACCAACCAACTGCAGGGTATGTTCAGTAACTTGGGCAATGGGCGTAAAACGACGCAACGCCTCAAAATAAAAGATGCTTTTCGCAAGGTGCGCGACGAGGAAGCCCTTGGTCTCATCAACGAAGATGAACTGAAAGCACGCGCCGTAGACAAAATTGAGCAAACCGGCATCGTCTTCCTCGACGAACTTGATAAAGTTGCGAAGCGCTCTGAAACCAGTGGTACCGATGTTTCCCGTGAAGGTGTACAGCGCGACCTGCTACCGCTAATAGAAGGTTGCACGGTCTCGACCAAATACGGGATGATCAAGACGGATCACGTACTGTTTATTGCGTCTGGCGCGTTCCACTTAGCCACGCCATCAGACCTCATTCCCGAACTTCAAGGTCGTCTACCAATCCGGGTCGAACTAACAGCACTTTCGCCAGCTGATTTTGAGCGTATTCTAGTGGAACCCAATGCGAGCCTGACTGAACAATACAAGGCACTACTCGCAACCGAAGGTATCGAACTCAGCTTCGCACGGGATGGTATTGAACGGATTGCCCAACTCGCTTGGGAAGTGAATGAAGGCACGGAGAATATCGGTGCTCGAAGACTACATACCGTCATGGAAAGACTACTCGAAACACTGTCATTCGAATCGGGTGAGCAATCAAGCAGGGACGTCAATGTGGATGCAGAATACGTAAACAAGCACCTAGAAAATCTCGTCAGCGACGTTGACCTATCTCGATTTATCCTCTGATAAAACCCACTATGCAATCGCCTTCTGAAATAACCTATCACAAGATCGCACATACTCTGGAACTCGCATGGGGTGAAAACCGACTGCACATTCCATCCGAACTCTTACGAGTGTATTCCCCATCAGCTGAGGTGAGGGGGCATTCGTCAGAGGAGCGCAAGCTGCAGACCGGAAAGAAACACATTGGTATCAAGTCCATCGAACCGGTAGGCAACTACGCGATACGTATCGTTTTTGACGACGGGCACGACACAGGCATTTTTGCGTGGGAATTCCTGCACGATCTGGGCAGTAACCACGATCGTTACTGGCAAGATTATCTTGCCGACATGAGAGCCGCCAATGCCTCTCGTCTACCCATCGTCTCGGTCGGTCAATGGCAACCCAACTCTGGCCCCGGAGAAAAAACATGACGCAAGTTAACTTCGGCTATCGCAAGGTCACACCAGCAGAGAAAACTGAGTTGGTCGGCGAAGTGTTCGGCAGCGTAGCCCGCCGCTACGACATCATGAACGACTTCATGTCACTCGGCACACATAGGATATTCAAGCGCATGGTGCTAGAAAGTTCTGGCGTGCGTCCCGGCGATCGGGTTCTGGATCTTGCCGGTGGTACTGGCGACATGAGTGCTCTTTTCGCACGCGCAACCGGGCCATCGGGACAAGTATTCTTAACGGATCTCAATTCGGAAATGATGCTCGTTGGCAGGGAGCGCCTGTACAACGACGGTATCGCGAACGTCTCACTGTGCCGGGCACCCGCAGAGGCCCTGCCATTTGCAGACAGTCTATTTGACATTGCATGCATTAGTTTCGGTATTCGTAATTTCACGGATAAAGATACAGCGCTAACAGAACTGCTGCGTGTCCTCAAACCAGGCGCGCCCTTGTTGGTTCTCGAATTTTCCAAACCAGAACAACCCCTCTTAAAGAATGCTTACCGTGTTTTTCAATCTCTCTGGCCTCTGGCAGGCCAAGCGATTGTAGGCGACAGTGGTTCATACCGTTATCTCGTTGAATCTATCGAGGTGCATCCGGATCAAAAAGCGCTGAAACAGATGTTTCTCGATGCAGGCTTTGAGGATGTCGAATATCATGACTTGGTTGGTGGAATCGCCGCGATACACCGTGGCACCAAACCCTTACAGGTAGACCGTTGATTAGTATCGAACAATTCTTGGCTGACATGGCCACGTCTATTACAAACAAAGCTCTGAATACAGATCCAGAGTTGCAGGGGAAACTCCGCGAGCTCAACGGGCGTATCGTAGAAATCGAATGCACCGCGCCCACTGTTATCGGCCATTTCAACGTTATCGACGGCCGCCTGTTGTTCGCAACAGGGGCAGTCACCGAGCCTCACGTACGCGTGAAAGGAAGCGCTGCAAACTTAATCAAATGGCTCAGCCAGCGCGAACCTGAAGATCTAATTATCGACGGTGATCACAACATTCTGCTGGCCTTCTTAAATCTGGCCCAAGTTTTTGATCCGGACGTTGAGCACACACTGACCACTATCCTCGGTCGTGACCTCGCCTCGCGTGCTGCAGGTACAGCCGAACTGGGCTTGCGCGGACTGCAATCCATTGTGCAAGGCGTCGGGCGCTCGATCCAGGACACCACGTCCAGCCGCTTTGTCAAAAAGGACGAATTTGACACGCTCCTCGATGGCATCGACGAGCTCCGCTTGCGCGTAGATCGACTTTCAGAAAATTTACGTCAGCGAGAAGGCGAGTAGCACGATGTCTGGGCTCATCCGCCCATCGCTCCGCATTATTGGCCTCGCGTGCAAGCACCGCATTGATCTCTTATTGCCTCCTAGAACGCTTAGCCGATGGGCCAAGGTGCTACTGCGACTACTCGACTTTCTGCTGCCTAAACCTCAGGCCGATCGTGCAACCCGAATAAAAGAGTTCTGTCTGGACCTCGGACCGGTCTACATCAAGCTCGGTCAACTTTTGTCGACCCGGCGAGACCTCATCGATGCAGAACTAGCTGACGGACTCGCACAACTTCAAGACCGGGTCCCTGCAATCAAGAATCTGGACATAGAAGCCTACGTCACCTCTGCGTTAGAACAACCCTGGCAAGAGGTATTTACCTCCATCGATGCTAATCCGCTCGCGTCAGCATCAATCGCCCAAGTTCACAAAGGCCAGCTCAAGACCGGCGAAACCATCGTGGTTAAGGTCGTTCGGCCGGGTATCGGGGCGCGTATTCACAGCGATATGCAACACATCGTCAGATTGGCGGAGTGGATCGACGATCGGTTTCACATGGCCAGACGTTTCCACCTACCGAACTTAATGCACGACCATTACGCTATTCTGGTCGCCGAATTGGACCTGCTCCAAGAAGCGGCCAACCAAACCCAACTACGCCGGAACTTCGCAGAATCCGACCTTCTATACGTGCCTCGCACCTATCCCGAATGGTCCCGCCAAAACCTGCTAACGATGGAATACGTAGAAGGTATACCGATCAACCACATCGAGCAGCTCGTAGCCGCGAATGTTGACTTGGAAATTCTTGCGCATAAAGGTGTCGAAACGTTTTTCACGCAGGTGTTCGAGCAGAACTTTTTTCATGCAGACATGCATCCTGGCAACATACTCATTGACGTTCGAGATCCCGACAATCCGCGCTACATTGCGCTCGACTGTGCCATCATCGGTAACTTACCTGATCGCGACCAACGCTATCTCGCGCTGAGCCTGGTCGCCTTCTTCAAACGCGATTACCAAGCGGTAGCGAAGCTGTTTCGAGAATGCGGCTGGGTACCCCAAGCAACGAACCTGGCAGAGTTCGAAACCGTTATCCGTGAAATCTGCGACCCGATCTTCGCTAAGCCGCTATCGGAGATCTCATTCGCAGAATTCGTCATCGACCTGTTTCGAGCCGCCGGGAAGTTCGATATGGAAATGCAGCCGCAACTTGCGCTTCTACAAAAAACATTACTTTACGTTGAGGGCCTTGGCCGACAGCTCTATCCGCAACTTGATTTATGGGCGACAGCACAACCGTTTATGCAGCGCTGGGTAGCAGCGCGCTTGAATCCGATATCGAGCCTAATCGATTGGATCGACGCTGGTCCGGATGGATGGCGCGCCTTAATCCGTCTCCCTGAGACGATTTCAGATATGCAAACGAATCTGCAAACACTCCAAATACAGCTCGACCACTTAAGCGCCACTCAAACCAGTTCGAGTAGACACCGGCTGAGGCGGCAGAGCGCGTGTCGATGGAGCGCAACCGCACTAATCATTGGCAGTGTCGTTCTTTTGTGGCGGCCGCTGTTAGACGGTATCGGCGGAGGTGATATTTCCATGCTCGCTGGTATCGTTGGAGCACTGTTAGGTTCAACGCTTTTGCTTCGGGCTTAATTCACCGTTTTTGTCCGCGCGCAAAGCAGGAGGCACGCTACATGTCGATATTGTCCCAACTCGCCGACGTTCTCGAAGCGCGAAAATCGGCGTCCGCTGATGAATCCTATGTGGCTAGTTTGTATGCCTCCGGCTTGAGCAAAATTCTTGAAAAGATCGGCGAAGAAGCAACCGAGACTATTATCGCCGCAAAAGATCTCGAGGCTGGTGGTACCGACCAACAAGCCCAGCTACAAGAAGCATTGGTTAAGGAAATTGCTGACCTTTGGTTTCATTCGATGGTCGCTCTGGCGCACCTTGAATTGAGTCCCGACGACGTCCTGAACGAGCTGGGGCGACGCTTCGGCATCGGTGGGTTGGATGAAAAAGCATCGCGAAGCACTAACTGATAAGCAATCGCAGGCGCTAGAACCGCACAACGCATGAGCGCAAATTGCGCTTTGATCGCTGTAACACCTGCGGTAACTCCCTATAATGGCGACACCTTAACTCTCTCCGGAGACGATTATGTTCGGACTAGGTATGACCGAATTGCTGGTGATCCTGGCCATTGTTTTACTCATTTTCGGGCCCAAACGATTGAAAAACATAGGCTCGGACCTGGGTAATGCCATTAAAGGTTTCCGTACGGCCGTTTCCGAAGATGAAGCCAAAGCGGGTACCGCTGAGGCTAAAATTATTGAGGGCGAGGCGCAAAGCGCGGAAACCACTCAGACCCAACAACAAGACTCCAAAGTCTAGCGTTTCATGGACTTCATGGGGTGGCAGGAATTAATGCTGATCGCGGTCGTTGGCCTCATCGTCATCGGTCCAGAGCGTTTGCCTGAAACTTTACGTACATTGGGTTTGTGGATCGGTCGGTTACGGCGTTCTTTCGTCTCTGTTAAAACGGAGATCGAAAAAGAAATCGGTATGGATGACATCCGTCGCCAGCTGCACAACGAAGCTGTGATGGAGGAAATGCGTAAAATAGAAGAGGAGGTTAAATCATCAGTCGATCCAGCCATCTCCCTAAACGAAGGTCCTCCCCTCTATAGTGACGACACGGCACCCACCCACACAACTGATGCAAAAATACCCTCTGACGAAGCAATCGCCGATGCGCAAGCGCCTAATCGCCCGGCACCAACAGTTGCTACAGAAGAAGAAGTGGCCACAGAGACAGCCGAAACTGTGCACGCAGACTCTGCACCTGTGACACCGTTACCGAGAAGTGAGGCTGAACTTGAAGCCATGCACGAAGCTCGCCAAAAACGTTTAAAAGAAGCTGATCCCAGTTAATGGCGGCAAAGGCCAATAGCGACGAGCATGACCCGCACGATCTCGAAGTGGATAGCAATGAGCAGCCATTCCTCGACCACTTAATCGAATTGCGCGCACGCATACTGCGTAGCTTTATGGTCGTCGTTGCGCTATTCGTGCCGATCTATTTCTTCGCTAACGATTTATACACGTTCGTTGCCGCACCCCTGATGAATGTGCTCCCTGAAGGTTCGTCCATGATCGCCACTCAAGTCGCAACGCCCTTCATCACACCGTTTAAGCTCGCCATCTACGCCGCAATTTTTGTCGGCGTGCCTTTTTGGTTACATCAACTGTGGTCTTTTATTTCGCCGGGTCTTTACCGACATGAAAAACGATTTGCCGTGCCGTTACTGCTATCGAGCGTATTGCTTTTCTATTGCGGTATGGCGTTCGTGTATTTCTTGGTTTTCCCCTTAGTCTTCACTTTTTTTGTCAGCGTCAGCCCCGAAGGGGTGCCCATGATGACCGACATCGCCTACTACTTAGACTTTGTCCTTAAGATGGTGATCGCATTCGGAGTTGCCTTTGAAATCCCTATAGCGACGATGCTGATCGCGATGACTGGCGTGTCTTCTGCGGACAGCATGGCGCACAAACGACCTTATGTCATCGTGGGGTGTTTTATCGTTGGTATGCTGCTGACCCCGCCAGACGTAGTCTCTCAGTTATTGTTGGCGATACCGACTTGGCTTCTCTTTGAGTTGGGTATATTGCTCGCCAGGGTCGTCGAGAAAAGAACAGAAAATTCAGACGGCTAGCCGTTGACCCGATGGCCCCGGCGAAACGGTTTTACACTTAATTTTCAACCCGGAATCAAGACCCCGTGCCCAAAGACCCTGCAAATAGACGAGTCAGTTTCTGCGTGCTGCATGCCGACGGCCGCATCTTACATCAAGTTCTAGACACCCTGCCGATTTACAGCGTCACCAAAACAGTTATCGCACACACCATCAGACTCCTGGAGATTGACCCCAAAAAACCAATTTCCGAATGGATTGAGGGTTACCTGTGTCCACACTCAATCACGGTGCAACAACTCCTGAATCACACCAGCGGTCTTACCGACTACAGCGCCCTGCCTGCCTATAAAGAGGCTATTGCAATGGGCGAAGTTTGGGACGACGAGACATTCGCCAAGCACACCCTGCAACAACCTTTACTCACCACACCTGGGCTAAATTTCTGTTACAGCAATCCCGGTTACTGGCTGCTAAAAAAGATCATAGAGCGGGTGACAGACCAAATGCTTGCACAGGTCATGGATGAACTGATTTTCAAACCACTTGAAATGACGTCTACCTACGTTGCCGAAGGTCAATTCGCGCCCGACTTACCGGATTATCCGGCCGCATGGGTCTGGCATGGACTCATCATGTCTAACGCCTTAGATGTCGCAAGATTTTTGCAGTCACTCGGCAGCGAGCACTACCTGGACAATGCATATCCGATCAACGAGTCCCATCCGAGCTGGCAAGATCCACATTACGGTAATGGTTTGATGATCGAGCCGGGCGTGCGTTTTGGGCACTATGGCGGCGGGCCAGGCTACTCAGCTGCGACCATGCATTTCCTCTCGACGGGCATTACCGCCTGTGTGTTAGAAAGTATCTCTGACCCTACGTTGCCTGATCCGGCAGCGGCAACGCTTTTAA
>JAQWQN010000003.1 GCA_029244465.1 Pseudomonadales bacterium | reverse complement strand
AAGGATGTAAAAAAATTATTTCACTTGGTTCTTGTTGGGAAGAACAAAGAATCGCGTTTAGAAAAAACGAAAAAAAGAGATATAAGTAATCATGGCAATGAACCTTTCAGACCTCAAAAGTCTACCCGTTGGCGATCTCGTTGAGATGGCTCGGGGAATGGGTTTGGACAATGTCGGCCGATCCCGTAAGCAGGAAGTTATCGCCGCTATCGTGCGCAAGCAATCTAAAAACGGCGAAGACATTTACGGTGAGGGGACACTAGAAATTCTGCAAGACGGCTTTGGTTTCTTGCGATCACCAGAAGGTAGTTATCTCGCAGGACCCGACGACATATACGTCTCACCAAGCCAGGTTCGGCGCTTCAATCTTCGCACGGGGGATAGCATTGCAGGCAAAATTCGCCCACCGAAGGACGGTGAGCGCTATTTTGCATTGTTGAAAGTTGACGAAATCAACTTCAGCGAATCTAATACCAAGAAACACAAAATCCTCTTTGAAAATTTAACCCCACTTTTCCCAGACGATCGCCTCACGCTCGAACGAGGTAATGGCAGCACAGAGGATTTAACCGCAAGAATCGTAGATCTTGTTGCGCCGATTGGTAAAGGACAACGAGCTCTTGTGGTGTCACCACCAAAAGCCGGTAAGACTCTAGTGTTGCAGAACATCGCTCAGTCGATTGTCGCGAACAACCCTGAAACCGTCTTGATAGTCCTGCTGATCGATGAGCGCCCGGAAGAAGTGACTGAAATGCAGCGCTCCGTGCGTGGCGAAGTTGTCGCATCAACTTTTGATGAACCACCATCGCGACACGTACAAGTTGCCGAAATGGTGATCGAGAAGGCAAAACGTTTGGTAGAGCACCAGAAGGATGTCGTCATTCTGCTCGATTCCATCACTCGATTGGCCCGCGCCTATAACACCATCGTGCCTTCATCGGGCAAGGTACTCACAGGTGGTGTCGACGCACATGCATTGGAACGTCCGAAACGTTTCTTTGGTGCAGCTCGAAACATTGAAGAAGGTGGCAGTCTGACAATCGTCGCAACGGCCTTGGTCGATACCGGCTCTAAGATGGACGAAGTGATCTATGAGGAATTCAAGGGTACCGGTAATCAAGAGCTACACCTGGAGCGAAAGATCGCAGAAAAGCGTGTCTACCCTGCTATCAACATTCGCCGTTCAGCCACACGTCGCGAAGAACTCCTGATGGCCGAAGACGAGCTGCAGCGAGTCTGGATTTTACGTAAGTTACTGCATGACATGGACGACATTGCTGCCATTGAGTTTATCCTGGACAAACTGAAAGAAACCAAGACCAACGCAGAATTCTTCAGCTCCATGAGGCGCTAAGAGAGGTGCTGAAAGAAACATCGTCGCTCCACTGACTCAGTCTTTTTCCGCGCGAGTAATTTCTCGCACTGGAAGTCTAGTGCAGCGAATTCAACTCGACACCGGCAACGACGTTACATTCTCGGCAGGACAGTATTTGGTCGCACGCCACCCAGACGGCACCGAAATACCGCTATCTATTGCCTCATCCCCACATTCGCTCCCTCAGCTCGAATTACATTATCGTAGCACCCCAGGCGATCCTCTAGCACAAGCGTTCGACGAGTTATTGCAGCAACAGCGCATTTCGTTTTCTGTGCCACAAGGGTACGTACAATGTCCAGAGACGGGTCACCTGTTAATCATCGTGGGTGGAACAGGTGCATCGACAGCTTTCTGCCTAGGTCGCTATCGCGCCGACATTGCCTGCAAAGATCTGACAACTATACTGTGGTGCGCAGACACGAATGAAGAACTTTACGAGACGCAAGCTTTAAGCCAACTTGCGAACACATCACTTACAACAGTTGTAGATAAACGCCGCGACGATACAAACGATGGGCTAACATGGCTGACTAACAACGCTGATCCGAAACAACACCGGACTGTTGTCCTTGCAGGTAGCCCCGGCTTTGTTTACGCAGCAACCGATGCATTGCTCGCGCTCGATTTCTCACAAAATCAGCTCAGCTCGGACGTCTACGACTACGCACCACGGCCTTCGTAAACTATCCTCGTATCGTCGGCGTTTGAGGTAAGGGTAAATCTGGCAAGTAGCTCAGTGATTGCAGGAGATAGTCTTTGCCACGACGCTCATCACCCAACGCCACACATAATCGACCGAGCTCAGCATACACATCGGGGGAGGGGGACCATCGCAAAGCGGCATCAAAATACTCTCTCGCTTGCGGAAATTCTTCACACAACAAGCTTAGGCGCCCCAAACAAAGAAGCAGATCCGGGTCGTTAGGCCTCGACTTTGACCAACCTTGAGCGACTAAGAGCTGTCGCTCTGGCTCGCTAGTTTTAAGTATACCGTAGCGTTGAACAAGCTCTGGGATCCATACCTGGTCTAGGGTAAGCGTAACAACGTTTTCCGCATCGTCATCGCGACCATTCGTAATCAAGTGTTCGACCCAGTCTTGAAGAAGGCCATGATCCTCTTTCAGGTAACGAGGTAGCCGCTTCCACAGAACAGAGATCTTTTCGTCGCCCTTTAACAGAGATTCCCACACAAGCCGCGATAAACGCCGAACCTCGGCTTCACTGATCGCCTTACGATCCGTAGTTTCAGGAAGCACTTCGTGCAAAGCTTGCCAATCGGCTAACGCTTCGTAGCAACCCGTTAACATTATTAACACGGTTTTATGCTTTGGTGCCCGTTTCTGGAGGGTTAGCAGTGCCGCGAGGGCTTGTTCATAACGTCCATCGCTCATTTGAAACTCGGCTTGCGTTAGCGTTGCCGCGAACTCGGCACCAGGGGTCGATTCATGCGCCAGCCTGAGGAGATCATCTCGTTCACGAGCGTCACCCAACTCGTGTGCACTACGCGCTGCTTGAAGGTAGTTGATCAGGGGCGTGTCTACACTTGGTACGGCGCTCAAGAGTGCTTTTTTGCCATCTCGCCAACGTCCTTCTGCCATCAACAACATGCCTTTAACGGTCAGTTGTCGCGCGGAATTGGCTTTCCGCCCGGACCGCCAGTTCATAACTTGAGACTGACTGCTCATCAATCGGTGGAAGATATAGGCCATGCCTCGTAGCAACAGATAGACAACCACTAAACCTGCAAGGGCTACCCAGAGACTAGTTTCGATAATCTGCTGACCATAGGCGATCAGCACATATCCTGCATCTCGAACGATCCACATGCCCAGCAAGCCACCTAAAGCCACCGCAACCAAAATCGCAATCGCCACTATCACTACTGATTGCCCATGGTACTTAGGAGCTCATTTAACGAGCCCGATATGTCGGGCAGCGTTCGCTCCAGAGCCAGTAGCGATAGCGCATCTAACTCTGCCAATAAAGCCTCTCTTGCTCGCAGATCCATGTAGTTAACTAGGTATTCCCTCACCCTCGTCAGCGCCAATTCATAGACGGCCTGCTGTCGCTTGAGCGCTGCTAACTGAGCTTGGGAGAGGGCGAGCTGTAAATGCTGATGCAGAAATGCCTCTTCTTCCGGTGCAATCAAAGGTCGCACCGTTGCGCCCTCTGTGAGTGTTCGAACCCGCACAAGGTCCTTGGTAGCGGCTGCAATCTGCTCCCAAACAGTTAGCGCAGCCTCTGGCACCCCAATCGCTTGTTGATACTCCGGTAAAACCGGATAGAGGCTCGCAATTTCGGACTTAAGCGCTTCAAGCCGTAAATAGATATTCTGTGAACTATCCGACGGCACTTGCTTCAACGCGATCATCTCGTCAGCAAGCCGCGCACGGACAACATGCAAAGAAAAGTCATCTAACTCCGCAACGATCTCATCCACCGCAAGCAATAGCGTCAAAGTCGTCATTCGCTGCTGCCCATCGATCAGTTGCCAACGTACAAACCCAGCTGAACTGTCTTCTGTCGAAACATAAACGACTGACCCCAGGAAATGACCAGATCTCTGTTCGTCCCGTGCTATGGCAATGATGTCACGCCAAAACCTATCGCACTGCTCAATTTCCCACCGGTAGTCGCGCTGGAATACCGGAATCACGAACTGGCGAGTCCCATTGAGAATTCTATGAAAAGGAAAGAATTTTTTA
>JAQWQN010000018.1 GCA_029244465.1 Pseudomonadales bacterium | reverse complement strand
TAGACGGTTGGTCGCGGAACTTGCCGCGATTGGGGAAGCTGATATTGTGGCCGTCGTGCGCAGTGAACATGCCGCATCTGCGATTGCAGCTCATGAGGCCGTGACGACTAAAGTGCTTAGTTATACAGACGTGGCAGCGTTGCGTGATGCTTGTATCGAAGCAGATTGTGTCGTTCACCTTGTTGGCATTATCAAGGAAGGCGGTGGAGCTAGCTATCATGAAGCTCACGAAGGCAGTACGGGTGCCTTGTGCGAAGCTTTGAGAGATAGACCCGATGTGCACGTCTCCTATCTTTCCATCGTTGGAGCGGAACCGAATGCGAGTAATAGCTGCCTCGCCTCAAAAGGACGGGCTGAAAGAATATTGCACGAGGCGCCTAATCCAACCTGTACGCTAAGAGTACCTATGGTACTCGGTGAACGAGACTACGTGAGCCGTTCTCTACGCCGGCGGGTGCTCAAGGAGAAGGCAGTAGGTTTTCGCATGGAAAGTATAGAGCAGCCGATCTACGCGGGCGACGTTATCGCTGCCATCAAGGCGTGTGCTATAGGTAAAATTGATGCGGGTATTGATTTAGGCGGTCCTGAAGTGCTGTCGCGTGCTGAATTGAGTCGTCGTGCAGGGCAGGTGTTTGGCCGTGCTGTAACAGTCAGGTCTTTACCTATCGCCATGGGAAAATTGTTAGCTGTAGTGCTGCAGGCGCTATTGGCTAACCCGCCAATCACGCCCGCCATGCTCGAAATCTTAGATCATGACGACAACGTAGATAACGCACATGCGTTTGCCACTTTGGGTCTAACAGGGCTAACGGGTTTGGATGAGATGTTGCGATCCACTTTGGCCGGAGACGGTCTACCGTAAGGTTCGCGCAAGAAATGGTAAACTGCGGTCCATGCGGTAGTCGATGCCGCTATGGCTACCGTTAAATTCCTCATAGGTGTGTTTGATTTTCATCTTCTTCAATGTGGCGCTGAGCTGCCGTGAGCCAAAGTGGATGTGGTATTGGTCGCGCCAACCGCAATCTATATAAATTCCCTTTAAGCTGGCTAGGTTCGATTTAGAGTTAGGCGCAAGATGCACCGGATCATGTCGCAGCCAACGGCGCCAACGACTCTCTATAAGAGCCCCTGTGTTGAGATCATAAGGTAGGCGAAAACCCAGCGGTGCGCGTGGATCAGGATCATAAGTCGCGGCCATGCAGATCATCATTAAGATCGTGATGTCCGACCCGCTTGGCCGTTCGGTTTGCCAAACATAGTCTAAAAAGCGGGCTATACGACCGTCGTCGTGACCCGGTTTAGATTGCATGGTCTTTGGTGGTGTTGTTTGTTGTGCGTATTGTTGTAACCCAGAGAGGGCGATTGGCCATTCCGCTTGGTAGATGAAGTCAAAATAGGCATCGCCCGAGTGAGCGGCTATGGCGCCCCAATACTTGGCGTATTTCATGCCGTGTATGAGTGCTCCGTAGCCGCCTGAGGACTTCCCGAAAACACCGCGATGATCACGATCTGGTTTTGTACGGAATTCTTTATCGATTGCGGGTACGAGCTCGCGTGTCAAAAAATCGGCATAACGCCCGACGGCGCTTGAATTAATGTATTGGTTACCGCCGAGCGTGGTAAAGCAGTCAGGAAAGACCACGATGCAGGGTGGCATGTTGCGATTGTGGATCAGTCTGTCTAGGCGTTCAGGCACGCTTTCGTCAAAACTTCGCCAGCCAGTGTGAGAACCGCCTGAGCTTGTGTAGCCCACGAGATCGTATAAAACCGGGAACCTTCTTCCGGCGGGTGCGGTGTTGTAGCTGGTTGGTAGATAAACGTTGTGCGCGCGGTTGCTCGGATCACGCCAGGGGTTGTCCTTGAGGATACGAGATTCGTGTTGAAGCTGGACAATCGAGCCATCCAGGGTGTGCTGTTTTTTACGCGCCATGCGGGGTTGCCTTCAATTGTTTCGTATCTCTCGGCCAGTGCGTTCAGGTCGGCATTATCGCCCTCGAATTGGTCCGCAGCATACCGTAAAGCGACGCTTGTCAATATTTTAGGCGTCAACAAGACGAACCGTGCACGGGTCACGAAACGGACTGCATCGATAAGGTAGCGTGCCGTGTGGCTATCTATATGCATGGATTTATTAGCGTGTGCGAGCAGCAACCTAATGCGGAGAGAGCGGACTTGAATCAGGAAACGAAGATTGAGACTGAGCCCACTGACGGCAATGGTGATACTGAAGATTTGCGCACTGAGGTGGCGAAGTGGCAAGAGCGGGTGCCTAAACTGGCTAGTGCGCTTAGGGAGAGAACCGATGAACTAGCGCGCGTGCGCGACGAAATTGGGCTGCTGAAACAGCAAAGTAGGTCTCGCAACGATCTCGCACTCCGTGCACGTGATGACCTGATTGCGGAACTCGAGTCCAAATCCAACGAACTGAGAAGCAAGCGTATATCGCTTGCTGGGGAAGCCCGAAGCATGGAAATTGCGTTAGGCGAAGCGCAAGGAGAAACCGCGCATTGGAAATCAAAATGGCGAGGTGTGACCGGATCGCTTGATGAACTGTCAGCGGAACGCTCCGAACAAGAATCTACGCACCACAGTGAGAGACAATCGTTTAAACGTGAACGATCAAGCTGGGACGAGGAACGGGCGCGACTTGTCTTCGACTTAAAAGAACGCCAGCGACTGACGCAAACACTGCATGAGTCTCGCAAGCGCAATGAGCAACTGGTCGAAACAACCGGAATGGCTAAGCTACAAATTGATGCGTTGGGTGAGGAGCTAGCTAGCCTGGTCTCGAGAGCAGAGAACGCGGAAGCGTCCAGTCGTGGGTTTGCGGAGAAGTATGCACAAGCGGAAAGCGCGCTAGAAAAGGCGCTCAGTAAATTCGCACAGACGCTCGAGAATGAGCAGGAAACCAAGCTCGCTGAGATGGGATCCCTACATGCTCAGGCGTTGCAGAAGAAAGAAGAACAACTGAGTTTTGTTAAGACCCAAATAACCGAGTTCAAGAGAAAGCTTGCCGAGGTCGAAGGGCGGGCTCATCAGGCGTGCGATGATCATGAAGCCACGCGCGCCGGGTTAGAGCGGAGTCTTCAGAAAACGAAAGATGAGTGTGTATCTGTGTCGGCTGAAGTTGCGCGACTTGATGGGTGTTTAGCAGTAGCGATCAAAGGTCAAAAACACGCTCAGCATGAGCGTGCAATTCAGACCCAAAGCATCGCGGCACTGGAAGAAGAGGTCGCGCGGATGGAACTGAGTCGGGAGAAAAAAGCGCTGCAGGGTGAAGCGCTGCAGGCTGAATTGACGAAGTTGCAGTCCATGCTGCATGAGCGTACTCAGCTTGTGCAAAACCTGGAAGAGGAGCGGAACGAGCGTCTCCGCAGCGGTCCGCATCTGCAGGGTACGGTCGTGCGTTTGGAACAGGATTTGAACGCAGAGCGACAGATTAGCGAGACACTAAAGGCGCATGCGGTAACGGTTGAAGCGCGAGTTAATGATCAGCGACAGCACATGGAAAAGATTGGCCGAGAGCTGAGCGAAGAGCAGACAAAGCGTGTCGAACAACAGCGCCTGTATGAGCTAGAAAAACGGTTACGCGAAAATTTAGAGAATCGCATCTCACGTGGCGATGCCAAATGGCTGGTGGAAGAGAAGGCGGAGCTTGCCGAGGAACACCAACGAAAATTAGACGCAGAGATCGCGACGTTGCGCGAACAGGTATCGGTGCTGAACGCGACACACGAAATTGAACGTGTCGAGCTGCGAGAGCGGTTGAAAAAAGAGAGTACTGAGAACGCGCGGGCCGCGGCAAAAGAAATCGAGCTGAGCCAACGTCGAGTGGCTGAATTAGAGGCAGAGGTCATATCTGCCGAGGCAGAATTTATCGCGCACAAAGTGGAATCGGTAGATGCTTTAGAAGTACAGGTACTAACTGCCCAAATGTGCGAACTAAAAAATAAGTTACGCCAACGGAATATAGAGCTAGACGAATTGAGATGGCAGACTAAACAGAAGAAACAGCAGACTAACGGCTCGACTGACGCAAAGATGGTCCTGGTTCTCGGCCAACAATTACAAGATGCTCGCGCGGAAATTGGACGCTTGCGAGACCAAGCAAGATCCTCGACCGCGAACGATAAGGGTTTTAAAGATGACAATATTATTCAACTTAAAGGGGTAGGCACCAAGCTGGCAGAGCAACTTTGTGCGTTAGGAATTCAAGGTGTTTCGCACATAGCAGCGATAGACGCATCTGACTTAGATGATCAGGATCATCCGTTGCATGGCTATCGTAGCCGCCTGCTCCGTGGTGATTGGATAGCGCAGGCGCGCGGCATCATTGCCAAACAAACTTTGTGATCGACGACTTTAAAAATTTTGAGCAGACCGCTATCATTGACCACGAAAAATACGAGCCCACGCTCACCTCATGACTGAATCTGAAAATACCATCGAAGCTGAAAACCGTCGCCTTGAAGAAGAGGATCGGAGGAAAGCTGAGGATAGACGGCGTAGTGCGAAAGGCTTTTTTGAGCTACGCGCTCGACGTGACCGCGTGACGTCTGATCGTCGTCAAACCAAACGGCGCGGGGAATCAAGATTTCGGCTGGCGTTTTGGCGATGCCGTGACGATTAGGTGTTGCTGTAACGCGAAGAACACCTGAAGTACAAAAACAACCACCCGTTTCAAATCTAAAATCAGTTAGCCGTGTTTGACGTACGGACACTGTGTTCTAGGAGAGTAGTAAATATGAACACGTTTTTTCCTGCCTGTATTTTCGGAATGCTCGTCGCATCCCTTTCTCTAGCAGCATATGGCGAGGGCGACGCCAATGCTGGTAAGGCGCTGTTTCCAGTTTGCATGGCTTGCCATGGTCCCCAAGGGCTAGGTAACCAGGCGATGAATGCACCTAAGCTGGCAGGACAGGAAGATTGGTACATCATCAAACAGATGCAATTATTTCAAAACGATGCACGAGGTACTGCGCCTGGGGATATGCATGGCATGCAGATGGCCGCGATGGCTAAAGGCCCTCAGTTGCAGAGCGAAGAGGCGTTGGCCAATCTTGCCGCCTATATAGGGACGTTGCCAAATACGACACCGACAGCAACCGTCAGTGGCGATGCGGCGGCTGGAAAAAAGCTGTATCCGATTTGTGCAGCCTGCCATGGCCCTCGCGGTGAGGGATCGGAAGCGATGTCTGGACCTAAGTTGGTGGGCCAGAACGATTGGTATCTTGTTGGCCAAATCAAAAAGTTCAAGCAAGGCCAACGCGGTTACCATAAGCTTGATCATGGCGGTCGACAGATGCGGCCAATGGTCGCCATGCTCACCGACGACAAGTCGATCAATGACATTGTCGCCTACATCAATACGCTGAATTAAAAAGTATGCCCGGGCGCCTGACGGTTTCCTTAGGGGCGCTCGCGCGAAATTATCGGACAATATGCGCTTCGAACCGGTCTGAGGTTGCCGGGGTCGTGAAGGCCAACGCGTATGGCATTGGCGTGCCTCTGGCGGCGAAGTGTCTTGAAGAGGCGGGGTGTACGACATTTTTCGTTGCTACGCTGGTCGAAGGCATACGGGTACGGCAGATTAGCGCCGGATCTAACATCTATGTATTAGAAGGTTTGTTGCGCGCTGCAGACCGTGGTGTCTTTACGCAACATCAGCTTTATCCCGTCATAAATAGTGCCACCCAGCTGTCACGCTGGAACAAAGAGGGCCCCTTTGCGTTACACGTCGATACTGGCATGGAACGCCTAGGCCTTAGTCTGGTTGAAGGTGACGAAGTGCTCGCGCAAGGAGCCACTCCGAGATTGATTCTGAGCCACTTTGCTCGTGCAGATGAACTGAATGCAAGGGAAACACAATTGCAGATTGATGCGATGGTGGGTTTCGGTGCGCGTCATCCAGATATTCCTATCAGTCTCAGCAATTCTGCTGGCGCTTTGTTACACAAAGTGCCTGAGGGTTTGATTAGGGCTGGGATTGCACTTTATGGCGGTAGTCCCACCGGTTCGGAAGAGGCGGCCCTTGAAGCAGTGGTAAAATTGTCAGGTGATGTCGTGCAGATCAGAGACATAATGCCCGGCACAGCAGTTGGATACGGCGGAACCTATCACGCGACGGAACAGAGTCGTTTGGTGACTGTGGGGGTTGGCTACGCCGATGGTTTGCCGCGGTTGCTTTCGAATGTTGGTAGCGCTTGGTGGCAGGGTAGCGTCTATCCGATTGTAGGCCGAGTAAGTATGGATCTCATACACGTACGTGTTGATCTTTCCGACCAGGTCGAGCAATTACGAGATGCACCGTTTGAACTGATCGGTGCTCATATTCTGATTGATGCCGTTGCGCGGGAAGCTCAAACCGTTAGTTATGAGATTTTAACGGGATTGGACTCGGCCGGACGCCTCGAAAGGATCGTCACCGAAGCGGCGATTTAGCGGACGACGCACCTCTGTAGGCCCATACTCATCAGGAACAACTGGGTGTGGTTCGGTTACCTGCCCCATCAACTGTTGATAAATCGCGAAAGCTTCTTCTGTGTTGCCATATTCGCCTCTGCCACGTGCTGCGATCGCGCGGTTGAGGTAGAGATCTGGTATTGCGAGAT
>JAQWQN010000013.1 GCA_029244465.1 Pseudomonadales bacterium | reverse complement strand
ACTCACGATCTTGTAGAGGAATAAAAAGACACTGTCTGGCTTCACCCGCCACCGCGCGAGAAATATGACCCTGACCGGTGGTGTCTTCTGCCAGCAGGATTGAACCTGCTCCCATCCGGCGTACGGTGCCATCGCCAATTTCGATGTCGACGCGGCCAACAAGATTAACCACGAGTTGGCGCCGGGGTGCTGTGTGGAAATCGAGATGGTAGTCACCCTCGACTGTTCGGAACATCACTGAGCTCGCAGGCCAGGGCTCGGATATTTGTCCTCGCGTACCGAGATCTTCTAGTTCGATATCGACATCTTCGAAATGCGAGCGGCCGTCGTCGCCGGTATAGATTCTTGTAATTTGCATGGTTATCTCATTGTTCAATAAATCGTGCTAGGCGTGGGTCTACTCGTAACGCTTCCGGTATGTGGCTTACCCCGATGGCTTTGTCAATCGCTTCGTGCGCATAGTAGATGCGGCGCTCCATGTAGCTTAGTCGATAGCCTTTAAAGCCTTTAGATAAGACCGCCTGTTGCTGCCATTCGAGGAATTGTAGATCTTCTGCCATGATAACGTCCCAGAACTCCAAGTAGGCCTCCCAGCCGCTCGGTCTTTCGCCTGCGCCCCAATCGGCCCCGAAATGTGCGACATCGACCCGTGTCCGTGTTTTCGTGATCGGCCAGAACATGAGGAACTGTCGGGCGCTGTCACTGGTTGGCGTGATAAGATTCGGAAACACATTGTGTGACACGTGATAGGTGCTTGCGATTTCGCCGTTTGTGATTCTCGGCATTGAGCCGGCTTGTTGTAGTTGTCGAGCCCCTGACTGCTTGGGCGTCGCGTTGGTTGGGCAGGTCATACGTGTATGACCGTTTGGGAACAATGTCATGACCGCGCCGCGGTGATCGAGTGAGGGTGCCACTGTTTTGGGGTGAATCCCGTTGATGTGGTAGACCTCTAAGAATGCATCCATGGTGAGTTTCCAGTTGCACTGAACCTCATAATGTTTGATCTCGACTGGACGAAGTTTTTCGATCTCAAATTGATGAAATTCACTGTTTATCGCACCCAACCATTTGGTTAAGGGCTCTATTTGTTCGCTTTCGCTAACGAATATCCAGTTGCCCCAGCGCTCACAGCGTATGGCTTGTAGACCTAGGCAGCTTTTATCGAAGGGCGCGGGAAAATCACGTTCATCCATGACGGCGATGAGGTCACCTTGCGTATCGTAAGTCCATTGGTGATAGGTACAACGAAGACTCGCGCTGTTACCCGAGGGTGCTCGAACGAGCGGTGCCCCACGGTGCGAGCAGACGTTGTAAAAGGCACGTATCTCACCATCTGCGCCGTGTATTAAGAATGCCGATAGATTAGGGATTTCAAGCAGCAGGTAGTCCCCAGGGTCGGGCAGCTGATCTAAGTGCGCGGCGTACAACCAGACCTGCGACCACAGATGGCGTTGCTCTAGCTCGTAGAACTCGTCGTTAGTATACCGCCCTGGGGCTAACGGAGGCAGCGCCGGAAAGTCAGGGGGCGGGTTTTCGCGTGCTTGCTCCCAAGCCATTCTTGCCTTTAGATCAGCGATGCTCTTTGGATCATTCATATCAAATCGTCAATTTAGCCGTAGGTATTCCAAGTGATTACGTCTGCCACCGGTTTGCGTTTGACCGGCCTAAATGCTCGTTCCGGGTAGCCAACTGCGATATAGACAAATAGATGTAGATCATCCGGCACCTGGCAAAGTTTGCGAATCTCCGGTTCGGCCGCGCCAGGAAAGGTCGTAAAGCAGGTGCCAATGCCCATAGATCTAGCTGCTACGATGAGGTTTTGCGCAGCCGGGTAGATCGTTGAATGCATGAACGATTCTTGCGGATCTTGAGGTGGATAAACTTTTCGGGCCATACAAACGATCCATGTGGGGACCTTGGCAAAATTTCGCGCCAAGTGTTCTGCGCCCGATAACATGCGTTCTTCCACGGCATCGTCGCTTGCCGCTCGGTTTTCAAAAAATGGCCTCATGCCAGCCATCACTTTGTCGCCAACGACACCCTTCACTGCAAGGTCGTCGATCACTAGAAACTCCCAACCCTGGCTGTTGCCTGGGCTAGAGGCGCGTGTTGCGGCATGGATGAGTTTTTCAATCTCGTCCTTAGTAATCGGTTTTTCTTGAAAATAGCGCATCGCGGTACAGCTATTCATCGCGTCGAATACGTCCATTGATTAACCATCGAATCATCAGTTGGTAGCGATTCTATGATATTTACGGTGTGCCAGCCCGGCGAGATTGTAAATTAGTATCCGTTCCAGTCAGGCACGATGGCCGTTTGCCGGTGTGGCTGATGGCGGGCAATCAAAAGCGCATGCTTTATATTTAAGCGTTAGAAACTGAGTTTTGTTTGCCTTAATCAGCAGTTGACCGGCTGACAGGCATACCGCAGGATCGCCCCTGTTTTGATGGAGGCGTTATGATCGTAGATCTGCAAGGCAAAGTTGCCGTCGTGACCGGAGCGAGCAAGGGGATTGGCAAGGGTATTGTCGAAGGACTCTGCGAGGCTGGTGCCACGGTCTACTTCACCGGCCGCACTGAGAGCCGAGAACAGCCACCCGCGCCAATGACGCTTCAGGCAACGCAGATTTCTGCTGCAGCACTCGGCGGCAAAGCCGTGCCGGTGCGAGTCGATCACAACAACGATGCAGAGGTTGCAGCCCTGTTTCAGCGGGTTGATGAGGAGCAAGGGCGGCTCGATATTCTCGTCAATAACGTCTACCAAATACCAAGCCCGCCGGCGATGGGAAAGGGTTTTTGGGAGCATCCGATATCCGTTTGGGATGATCAATGTGGGGTTGGATTGCGGGGTTATTACGTCGCTTCCGTGTTTGCGGCACCTCTAATGGTGCGCCAAAAACAAGGTTTGATCGTCAACATCTCCTCACGAGGTGGCCGAGAATATGTCTTTAGCGCCTCTTACGGGGTTGGCAAAGCCGCTGTGGATCGTATGGCGCAAGATTTTGCAGTTGAGCTCAAAGATTACAATGTCACCGCGGTTTCGCTATCACCGTCCAAGGTAAAAACAGAATTCATTCTGGACATGCTGGCGCAGGGTAAGATGCAGATGGATCCCAACGAAGCTGAATCTGTGAGGTTCTCCGGACGATGCGTTGCGTCTCTCGCGGCAGACCGTCATGTCATCTCGCGCAGTGGTGACATCTACACGGTGAAAGAACTCGCGCAAGCGTACGGGTTTACAGACCCAGACCGAGAGTAGTTATTTTTCCCAAACCCGCTAAAATTTCGTGCAACTGAATTGGAGACACAGCAATGGCTGAACAAGTGGTAGATCAAAGTCAGAATCCTGAAGAGCAAATCGCAGCGATGGTCGCCCGTTCTCGCAAAGCACAGGCAGAAATCGAGCACTACTCGCAAGCTCAGGTCGATGAACTCATTCGAGGCATGGTTTGGGCGGTGGCTCGCCCTGGGGTGGCAGAGGAACTCGCTCAGTTCACGGTGGATGAAACTGAACTGGGCAACTACGATGGTAAGTTTCTGAAAATTCAGCGAAAAACGCGCGCTACCCTGATGGACATCATCGACGACAAGTCTGTCGGAGTGCTGGAGGAAGATACCGAACGAAACATCATAAAAATTGCAAAACCGATGGGTGTGATTGGTGCGCTCGCACCGTCGACTAACCCTGAGGCAACGCCAGTGATTAAGGCCATTCATGCGGTCAAGGGTCGTAATTCCATCGTCATTGCGCCGCACCCTAGGGCGAAGTTAACCAACAAGAAGATCGTTGATCTGATGCGTGATGCGCTGGTGACACTTGGTGCCCCTGCCGATCTCGTGATCGGGATCGAAACGCCAACTTTGGAATTGACTAACGAACTGATGCAGCAGTGCGATCGTGTGTTGGCTACCGGTGGTGGTGCCATGGTCAATGCCGCGTACTCATCCGGTACGCCAGCGCTTGGCGTCGGCGTGGGGAATGCCGTTATTACCGTCGATGAAACGGCCGATCTCGATGACGCGGCCGAGAAGATCCGCATCTCCAAGACGCTAGATCTCGCTGCCTCGTGTTCCGCTGACAATGCCGTTGTGGTCGTAGATCAAGTGTTTGAAGACATGACTGAAAAGCTGACCGCGCAAGGTGGCTATCTCGTCTCTGAGGAAGAAAAAGCGAAACTGCAACGTACGTTATGGGACGACGAAGGGCACCTTAATACGGCGATCGTTGCCCAGCCCGCGGAAAAGATTGCGGATATGGCTGGGGTAGAAATACCAGAAGGTACTGAGTTCTACATGGTGCCGGAAGATGGTTTTGGACCCGAGCATCCTTTTTCCGGTGAAAAGCTGTCGGTCATCATGGCGTTATACAACGCGCGAGATATTGACCATGCGATCGAACTCACAAATAACATCCAAGGCTATCAAGGCCAGGGTCACTCTTGTGGCATCTATTCCAATAGTGATGAAAACATCATGAAGTTAGCGAACTCGACCAAAACATCGAGAGTGATGGTTAACCAACCGCAAGCAGCCTCAAACAGCGGCAACTTGTGGAACGGTATGCGCCAAACGTTTTCGCTGGGTTGCGGATCCTGGGGTGGCAACGGCACGAATAACAATATCTCGTGGCGTGATCTGATCAATGAGACATGGGTGTCTAAGCCGCTCACCGAAACCAAAGAGTTGCTCGATGATGATGCCCTTTTCGGTGATGTGATGAATAAACTGAGCTAGGCGGAACGTGCTACCGCGATGGGGCCAGCGTTGTTGGCCTCACTCAGTGCCGACAACGCCTGCATCAACCAACGCGTCAACGCGCGCCGCGTCAAGGCCAAATTCAGATAGAATTTCGCGAGAATGTTGGCCGATCTCAGGCGCTGGCCGAGGTGACTGCTGAGCTTCACTCGACAGCTGGAATGGGGAAGCAAATGTCTTGTCACACCCAGGTTTGCCGGAATCGAATGGCACAATGACACCGTTGGCAAGAAGCTGTTCGTCCTCGATGACTTCGGCGTTCTTGTAAATTAGGCTAAAGACAATACCTGCTTCATCCAGCCGTCGACTCAGTTCGTCAGCCTTGAACTGCGCGAACGCATCGGCGATACGCTGGCGAGCTTCAAAGCGGTTCTTGAACAAAGGTTTGACGGGCTGCATGGACTCATCATCAAGCCATTCCGGTTTTTCCAGAACTTTGGCCAGTTTTGGGAAATCGCGGACGATGTTCTGTACCGCGATCAGCATATGGCGGCCATCTCGGCTGGTGAAAACATTTTGGATAGGATTTGACCATCCTTCTTGGTCGCGGCGTGCCGCACCGTCCACACCGGCGATCACCCCCTGTAGATTCAAACCGTTTGCCCAAGCCCCACAGGCCGCTAGAGAGGTCGATACCATGCTGCCTTCGCCGGTTTGATCGCGCCGTATGAGAGCGGTCAAAATGCCAGCGTAAAGCGTCATGGACGTTGCGTGATCACCGACACCGCCGGCAGGAAGGGTTGGTGCAATGTCTTTTTCGTGCATCATGTCGAGTATGCCGGTTCTGGCGAACCAGCCGGTCAGATCGAATGCCTTCCGGTCCGCGTCGGGCCCCTCTAAACCGTAGGCGGAGATTTGCGCGAAGATGAGGCGCGGATTGATGGCCTTAAGCGTGGACCACTCGAGGTTGTGCTTCTTGAGTTGGCCGCCGCTGAAATTGACCAAAAAAACGTCAGCCTGAGCGATCATGTCGGTCAAGACGGCATAGCCCTCAGGGGCTGTGATGTCTAGGGCGAGGCCGCGTTTGTTTCTGTCGGTCAATTGCCAAGACCAATCTGCTGGGTGGCCTGCCGCGATCGAGCGATGTCGGTCTCCGCCGAGAGGCTCTACCTTGACAACGTTTGCACCGTAATCGGCTAATATTGTCGCCGCGCACGGTCCTGCCAAAAACGATGCCGCATCGATGACTTTCAATCCTGAAAATAACGCGTCCACAAACTTTCTTCCCTATCCGCTTCCCTTAACCCCTGATGCTAGCGAAATCTACTCGCAAACTCACTTGATATTCTAGGAGGTTTTTAGGAAGTGAAGGTCTGCACCGATGACACGAGCGGAACGGGCGGTCTAGGTGCCTCGTATCGTGCGGACGACCGTATTTGCCATCAAAGATTCATTTTCATCGGTGTATGCCGCGGGGCAAGCCGAATTTAAGATGATGGTCCGCGCGCCGGCGTCTAGGTATTCCTGCAAACGAGCCACGCAATCATCTGGATTGCCGGCTATGGCGTATTTGTGCACCAGTTGAGAGAAATCTTGGTTATATTGTTTCGACAGGCGTGCGGCTGCCATTTCTATCGCCACGTCCCGGTCCTCATGCACGGCAAAGAAGATGAACAAGCCAGGTCGAACGGGGTCCGGACGGGATAGATCAGCGGCATGTGTTGCGATTGTTTGCAAACTTTCAGAAAGCTTTTCAGGCGTATACATATAGGGTAACCAACCGGTGCCGTACTGTGCACAGCGCTTCATCGCTGCGTCACTTCGTCCTGATATCCAGACCGGCATCGGATTTTGGCGCGGTTTCGGGGCGAGCGTAACGCCGGGTAAGTGGGTGAATTTACCGTCGAAATGCACGTCGTCTTCCGTCCACAGCCGTTTGAGCACAGCCAGTGCTTCATTGGTGCGCGCGCCGCGTTCGTTGACCGGTACGCCGCAGGCTTCGAATTCTTTGGCAAACTCGCCACCGACGCCGACACCGAGATGAAATCGACCATTGCTTACCTGGTCGAGTGACGCGGTGAGTTTGGCTAAAAGCGCGGCGGGGTAGAGGGGCACAAGTGTGATGGTTGACATCAACTTAATGCGCGTTGTCGCGCCTGCAGCAGCCGCAAGTGAGATCAGCCCATTGCCGATTGGACCATAGAAAAATACGTGCTCGCCTGTCGACAAGAAGTCATAGCCCAATGCTTCTGCGCGACGTGCACTCTCGGCGATTGCATCTAATCTCGGAAGTCCAATGCCTAGTTCGATGTCAGTCATGATTATACTCTTTGCTTGATTATGAATGTTGGTGCTGTCGCTCACGGTCTGGCGAGATGAGCTTCAGTCAACGCCGGTGAAGTGTAGGAATAGATTATTGGCTGGCATGGCAACCGAATCAATCATGTTAAAGTTGCTCAGGGCGGCGCACTCTTCAATCTGACCGAGCGCTCGTATTCCCCATTGCGAATTGCGGCTGCGGAGATCGTCATCGAAGCGCAAGTTGCCCTCTGCGACAGGCTGGCCGGCGACGATGAACGGACCGTAAACGAACACGTCAGATACCCCCAGCTTACGCGCACCTCGAAACAGGGCCGCCGGAACCCCGGGTGGGGAAATATGCATGAGATTTGCGCTATAAATCGCGTTGGCGTGGTCTATAGGCCATGAGTCATCAAGCACATTTAAGTGGCGAGGAACTCGTAAATTTGTGGGCAAAGATATTGCCTGCCCGTGAGCAATTGCTTCTGGATTGATATCGGTCGGTTGCCAGACAAGATTTGGGTGTTTGGGTGCCATGTGGCAGGCGTGCTGGAGCGCGCCACACGCGATCTCCAATACGATCCCACTCTCGGGTAGGCGTGGACCAAGTACGTTGCTGATGGGGATTTTATTGCGCTCGGCAGCTGGGCTAAACAATTTCTGCAGCCTCCATTGCCCGTTGTCGGTGGGCTTGCTCCAGTGCGCCGATCAAACCACTATCGGGAGAAAGAGACGGTAACTGCACGATTGTTTTGAGTTGCGTGGGACTGAA